>JAVKIA010000018.1 GCA_031459715.1 Armatimonadota bacterium
GTGGTGCTGACGCTGGCCGGGATGCCGGTGGCGCTGGCTGCAGCGCTAGCCGCCGGCATCATCGTCCTGAGCGGCGGGCTGACCATGGAGGAGGCCTACCACGCCATCGACTGGCGCAGCCTGATCCTGATCGGCGCCATGATCCCGACCGGGGTGGTCATGGAGCAGACGGGCGCTGCATCGTTACTGGCCGCAGCGCTCATCCGCCTGATGGGCGGCAACTCCCTGGGCACGCTGGCTGCCATCCTCCTGGCGGCCACAGCCATCGGTCACTTCGTGCCCAGCCTGATCCTGCCCGTGGTCCTGGCGCCGCTGGCCATCGATGCCGCCTCTACACTGCACACCTCCGCGCTGCCCTTCGCCATGGCCATCATTGCCGCCACGGGGCTGGGGTTGCTCACGCCCTTCAGCAACCCGGTCATGCTTATGGTGATGGCGCCGGGGGGTTACCGCCTGCAGGACTACGTGCGTGCGGGGCTGCCGCTGGTCCTCCTCCTGCTGGCGCTGATGCTGGTCGTCCTGCCACTGGCCTACCCGTTCTAGCCCCGCGCCTTCCGGGCATCATTCCCCCGAGGGGAAGACTTCCCCCTCGTGACCGATTGACAGCAGGGGACGTCCTTGCCATACTGATTTCCCGTCTCGAAGAGGGCTTGACCGCAACGCCGGGGCGATACACCAAGACCACGCAACGCCCGCCCCGGCGCAAGGGCGGTGGTCTCTCCAGGACGGGATTCGGGACCGCGGTCACAACCGCCGGGAGGACAAGTAGACCCCATCCGGCGGGGCCGCGGTTCCGCCATGCTCACCGGGTCGTTGTGGGCCGCGCGTACCGGTAGCGCAGCCCCCCCTGATGTGCGGGCAGCCGGAGCCGGTCGCGGCGCTCCACGGTCACCCGCAGGCCGATCGAGCGCAGCCCCTCGACGAAGCCGCCCCTGAGGTTGAGCGCGGTCTGCAGCGTCAGGGGCTCGCCGATGGCGGCGATGACGAAGGGCGGCCGGACCATCCGCTCCCCCACCACCACAGCGTCGTCGCCATCACGAAACCCCGTAGTGGCCAGCACGCGCACGCCGTTCACTGCCACCGCCTCAGCTCCGGCGGACCAGAGTTCGTTGACCAGCCCCGCCAGGTCGGTTGCCCGGGTCTGCACGGGGAGGATCCCCCCAAGCACCCCTCCGCGCCGCAGACGCACCACCACGCCCGGTCCCTCTACCGGGGTCATGCCGAGGACCAGACGCAGCTGCGCCACCTCCTGAGCCATGGTCTCCGCCGCCCCCCGGCCCTCTCCCACCGCCCGCTGGTAGGACGCCACCCGCTCCCGCAGCCGTCGGATCTCCGCCTCCAGCGCCCGCCGCGCCTCATCCTGCTGCTTGAGCAAGGCGGCCAGCTGCTCCACGCGCTGGGTGGGCAGCTCCGCCTGGGCGCGTAGCGGCCGGCCGGCGCGCCACTGGGACACGGCGAGGAACCCGGTGATCACCAGGATGACGGCCAGAGGAATCTGCCAGGCGCGCATAGCGTTGCCCGCCACCTGATTCGACGCAATCGCCATCTCCTCCTGGAGGGGAGACCACGAAACCACAAGCAAGGGCGAGAAATTCGAAGCAATAATGCGAAATACACCAGACACGGCCCTGAAACCGCCTGAGGTGTCTCTGTGAGCCCTGTTGATTTCCCCATGCGCCCCTCGCACTATTAGGTAAGGAAACTAGCACTCCGCACCCGAGAGTGCTAACTCAGTATTTCCAACTTCACCGACAGGAGGGTTAGGGCAAATGCCGGCAAAGCTGCTGCTCTACGACGAAAACGCGCGCCGTGCGCTGGAGCGTGGTGTGGAGAAGGTTGCCAGCGCGGTGCGCGTGACGCTGGGCCCGAAGGGCCGCAACGTGGTGCTGGAAAAAAAGTGGGGCTCCCCCACTATCACCAAGGACGGCGTCACCGTGGCCAAGGAAATCGAGCTGGAGGACCCCTACGAGAACATGGGGGCGCAGCTGGTCAAGGAGGTGGCCAGCAAGACCAACGACGCCGCCGGGGACGGGACCACCACGGCCACGGTCCTGGCCTGGGCAATGGTGCGGGAGGGCCTGAAGAACGTCGCCGCCGGGGCCAACCCTATGCTGCTCAAGCGCGGCATCGACAAGGCGGTGGACCGCGTGGTGGAGCACCTGAAGAGCAGCTCCATCCAGGTGGAAGGGCATGAGGACATCGCCCACGTGGCCGGCATCGCCGCCAACGATCCCGAGATCGGGGAGATCATTGCCGACGCCATGGACAAGGTGGGCAAAGACGGCGTGATCACCATTGAGGAGGGCAAGGGCATCGAGACCACGGTGGAGGTCGTGGAGGGGATGCAGTTCGACCGCGGCTACATCTCCCCTTACTTCATCACCGACCCCGACAAGATGGAGGCGGTGCTGGAGGAGCCCTTCATCCTGCTCACCGACAAGAAGATCTCCTCCGCCCGTGACATCGTCCCCATCATGGAGAAGGTGATCCGCCACGGCAAGCCTCTGGTGGTCATCGCCGAGGACGTGGAAGGCGAGGCCCTGGCCACGCTGGTGGTGAACAAGCTGCGCGGCGTGCTGCACAGCCTGGCGGTGAAGGCCCCCGGCTACGGCGACCGGCGCAAGGCCATGCTGCAGGACATGGCTGTGCTCACCGGCGGCAAGGTCATCTCCGACGACATCGGCATCAAGCTGGAGAACGTGGAGATGGACATGCTGGGCCGCGCCGACCGGGTGAAGGCCGACAAGGAGGACACAACCATCATCGGCGGCAAGGGGGACCGCAAGGACATCCAGGGCCGCATCGCCCAGATCAAGAAGGAGATCGAGGAGACCACCAGTGACTACGACCGGGAGAAGCTGCAGGAGCGCCTGGCCAAGCTGGCCGGAGGGGTAGCCGAGATCAAGGTGGGGGCGGCCACCGAGACGGAGATGAAGGAGAAGAAGCACCGCTTCGAGGACGCCCTTAACGCCACCAAGGCGGCGGTGGAGGAGGGGATCGTCCCGGGCGGCGGTGTCTCCTACGTCCGCGCTCTGGACGCCCTGGCCAAGGTGGAAGCCCCGGGCGACGAGGCCATCGGGGTCTCCCTGGTCCGCCGCGCGCTGGAGGAGCCCGCCCGGCAGCTGGCGGCCAACGCCGGCGCGGAGGGCAGCCTGATTGTGGAGCGGCTGAAGCACGAGACCGGGCGGATCGGCTACGAGGTCCTCAAGGGCGAGTTCACCGACCTGGTCAAGGCCGGCGTGGTCGACCCCACCAAGGTGGTCCGCCTGGCCCTGCAGAACGCGGCCAGCGTCGCCGGGCTGCTGCTGACCACGGAGGCGCTGGTGGTAGAGAAGCGGGAGAAGAAGAAGGCCGCCCCGCCCACACCCGGTGCGGGCGGCATGGAGGAGGAGTTCTAACCCCCACCCCCCACTCCCCCGGGGGGCGGGCCAGTACGGCCCGCCCCCTGACTTTTGTGGTCGCGGGATTGCCCTGGCTGCGCAAGGCCCACGGCGGCGGTCACGGGCAGGCTCGTTCCGGCCTCCCGCGGCCATGGCCCGGTCCCTCCGCCACGTGATAGAATGAGCCGGACGCGGTGGCCGTAGCTCAGCTTGGAAGAGCGCCTGGCTGTGGCCCAGGAGGTCGCGGGTTCAAGTCCCGTCGGTCACCCCAGTGAACCACCGACGGGGCGTGGCACACGGGCTGCGCCTTTCGCATTCTTCTTCAGGACATGCCTTCCCCGGAGGCAGGTTTCCGATGGACCAGCGAGGGGCCATCGTCAACACCCTGGCCGGGCAGGACGGCTTCCTGCCGGAGAGCACAGATAGGGCCTTCACTTCCGAGGCGGACGCGGTGATCACCGCCACGGGGTTCACCGCACCCATGGGCGATCTGGTGGACCTGGGCCTGCGCAGGTACGGTCCGGGGAGTCCCTCCGGAGGGGTGTCCGGTTTCTGGCACTAGCTGCCCCATGCCTCGCATCCTGCTCATCCGCCACGGGCAGACGGAGTGGAACCGGCGCGGAATCTTCCGCGGGCGGGTGGACATCCCCCTCAGCCCCACCGGGATCAGGCAGATGGAGGCCCTGGCGGCACGCGTGGCCGCAGAACGTCCGGCGCGCGTCTACACCAGCCCGCTGCAGAGGGCTCTCACCAGCGCGCGGATCCTCTGCCCGCCGGATGCGCATCCACCTCGGGTAGTGGAGGACCTGACGGACATGAGTTACGGCGAGTGGGAGGGCAAGCCCGAGGAAACGGTTCGCGCCCAGTACCCGGATCTCTACGCCCGCTGGCTGGCCGAGCCCCACCGGGTCCGTCCGCCAGGAGGAGAGTCGCTGGCGGAGGTGCAGCAGCGAGTCGCCGCCGCGCTGCGGGAGATCGCCCGGTCCCTCCCGGCGGCCACCGTGGCCGTCGTGGCGCACCGGGTGGTGAACAAGCTGCTGCTCTGCGCCGCGCTGGGGATTGGAGCGGAAGGTTTCTGGCGCATCCGGCAGGATACCGGGTGCCTCAATGTGCTCGAGGGGGAAGTAGACCGCCTGGCGGTGGTCCTGCTCAACGACACCTGCCACCTTCAGGGCCTGGAAGGAGACGCGGCAGACTTCTAGCCACCCACTAGCGCCCGCAGCCGGGCCAGGGACTGCGCCAGGATTCGGGATACGTGCTTCTGGGAGATCCCGATGCGTCGGGCCGCCTCCCCCTGGGTCAGACCACCGAAGAAGAGGTAGTAGATCACGCGCCGCTGCAGCAGACTGAGGCGCTCCAGGGCCTGGTAGAGCACGATCTTGTCCTCAATGGGCAGGTGAAACGAGATGTAGGCACGGTGCCGGATGCGCCGGTGGTCGAACTGCACCTGCTCCTCATCGTCTGCGGCGTCCAGGGACACCGTGCGCACCGCCTCGCGCGTCTTCAGCAGCTCCCGCAGACCCTCCTCCCGGATGTTGAGGCGGACGGCCAGCTCCTCCAGACCGGGATACCGCCCTTCCTCGCTCAGTGTGTGGGCCACCTCGGCCTCAATCTGCCGGTTGAGGCGACGCAGCCACCGCGGCTGGCGGATGATGTCCCGCTGGTCGCGGAGGTAGTGGAAGATCTCTCCCCGGATGAGGTGGTTGGCGTAGGTCCTAAACTTCGTCCCCCGCGAGGGGTCGAAGAGCTCCAGCGCAGTGAGCAGGCCGATGTAACCCACCTGGCGGAGATCCTCCTCGGGGGCGCCGGCGGAGGCAAAGTCCAGCAGGGCCCGCTCGATGAGCGGCGCGTAGGCGGCGAGGATGCGCTCACGCAGCCCCGGGTCGCGCGTACGGGCATACTGCGCCGGGAGCAGCTCAGCCCCATGGGGGAGGTAGAGCCGCCAGAGGGCGAGGCGGTCCGCGCGCCGAGGTACTCGGGCTGCCTGCGCGACCGGTGTCATGAGAGGATCGGTGACCATGGGTATATGCCCGGCGCCGCAGCTGCGTAGACCCTTCGACCGGTGCCCTGCGGTTCCTGTCTGGGCCGCGCCCTTTGACACGGCCGTTACAGTCATTCCGTATCTGTGGATCGTCAACGACGGCCCCACGAGACCCGACACCCCACGAGGCCGGACTGGAGGGAGGACATGAGAGTTCGGGGGATCGCCCTGAGTCTGTGCGCCGGGGTGCTGATTCTTGCGGCCATCGCCGGAGTGCCGGCGCAGGCGCAGGCAAAGCGAGTGATCCGCGTAGTGGCCACATCCTACAAGTTCGAGCCGAGCCTGATCCAGGTGCACAGCGGTGAGACGGTGGTGCTGCAGGTGGTTAACGCAGATGCCGAGGGGCGCAACCACAGCATCGCCGCGCAGCTGTTCACGGTGGTGCCGGTGACCGCCCGCGGAGACGTCTTCCGTCAGGGTACCGCCGAGGGGCGGCGTTTCTTTGCCGTGGAGCCAGGCAAGCAGATTGAGGTGGAATTTGTGGCCAGCGTGCGGGGGTCATTCCCCTTCATCTGCGGCGTCTCCGACCATGCGGCCAAGGGGCAAGTGGGCGCCATCAACGTCCTGCCGCCCCAGTAGGTCGGGGCGGGTGATCGCCGTCCCCGCCTGACCAGGCTGTTGGGTACGAACGAGCCGCCCGGCGGCCAACTCTGGGCCCTCGTCAGCGCGGCTGGAGAGGCAGCAATGAGCTCAGCCGGGGTGGCGGGCCCGGAGGGAATCGAACCCCCGCCCAGCCGATTAGAAGTCGGCGGCTCTCTCCACTGAGCTACGGGCCCCTCGGGCCTTCACACAGTATACCATCAGCACCTGGGCCCCCTGGTCTCAGGCAGCCAGCAGCGCAAGGGCGCCCACCCGGGTCTCCAGCCAGCGCCGGGCTGTCTGGATGAGAGGGTCCTCGTCTGTGCCAAAGGTGGCCTCGTCCGTCTCCACTTCCACCTGTGGGACGATCCCACGGCCCTCCACCGGCACACCGCTGGGAGTGAGGTACTGCGCCACCGTCAGCTGCAGCACCGCGCCACCGGGGAGGCGCCGCAGCTCCTGCACCGTCCCCTTGCCGAAGGTGCGCCTGCCCACCACCAGGCGGCCGGCGTCCTGCAGGGCACCGGCTACCATCTCGGCCGCGCTGGCCGTGCGCCCGTCTACCAGGACCGCCACCGGCCCTGTGAACTTGAAGCCGCCGGCGCTGGCATCCAGCCGGGTGCGCCGGCCATCCCTGCCCACCAGTATCGTCACCGGCCCCTGCGGCAGAAAGACGCTGGTTGCGACCACGGCCTCGTCCAGAAACCCGCCGGGATTGCCCCGCAGGTCCAGGATGATCCCGAGCGCCCCGCGGCGTTGCAGCTCCGCGGCAACCGCAGCCACCTCCTCCCCCGCCCCCTCGGTGAACTCCTCCACCCGCAGGTAGCCCACCGTCCCCCACAGGCGGAACGCCGTCTGCCGCAACCCGATGAGCTCCCGCACCAGCGTGACGGTCAGCTCGCCGCCGGACCGGCGCACACGGACGACCACAGAGGTCCCGGGAAGGCCGCGCAGGCGGCTGACCACCTCCTGCGGTGGCATGGTGATGGTGGAGCGGCCGTCGATCTCCAGAATCAGGTCGCCCCGCCGCAGCCCGGCCCGCTGCGCCGGACTGCCCTCCACCACCTCCACGACCACCGGCGGGCGCACCTCCAGGTCCAGGACGACGCCCACCCCGCTGTAGCCTCCGGGCCTAACCTCCCCCCGACCGCTGCCGGGCAAGAGCAGCCGGGTGAAGGGATCCCCCAGCACCCGGAGCATCCCGTCGATGGCGGCATAGCCTGCCTCGCGCTCTGCCGCTGCCGAGCCCAGGCGCCGCCCGACGGCTATCACCGCGGCACGCACGGCCTCCAGGTCGCGGCCGTCCTGCCCGCTGAGGGTGATGGGCTGCGGCGGAAGCCCTCGGTTGCGCAGGTACGCCGCCAGCCCCGCCACCGCGCCCTGCAAGAGGTCGCGGGACGGCACCGGGCGCAGGTACTCCCGGGTGACGAAGAGATAGGCGACCTCGAAGGCGTCGGCGCCCACGTGGCCGCTCTGCGCGACGGCTGGAGCAACAGCCACCGCCCCCAGGGCACCCACCAGCAGGAGAGAGACGATCAGACAGCTCCGCATGCCTTCAGAGCGTAGGCCTTCAGGCCACCCGCCGCACTGCCAGGAAGGAAAGCAGGAGCGCGCTCACCAGGAGGACGCCCGCGCCTCCCGCGGCCAGACCGGTCACCTCGGTGGGGCGGCGCTCCCACCCGATTACTCTGCCCAGATGGCGGTAGGCCCGGCGCAGGGCAGCCGCCGAGGTCGTACGGAAGTACGATCCCCCGGTGATTTCCGCCACTTCCTTCAGGGTCTCTTCGTCCAGGCGCACCCAGATGGAGCGCCCTCCGAGATTGAGGAAGGTCCCCTCCGGCGTGCCCACACCAATAGTGTAGACCTTCACCTGCTGCTCTCGGGCGACCCGGGCCGCATCGTGTGGCAGCGCTCCCCGGTTGCTCTGCCCGTCGGAGAGGAGCACCACCGTCCCCGGCGGGAGCGGCCCGGCGGGCGGCGAGGCAGGCGTGGAGGGGTCAGCCGGGCGGGTGCGGCCGGGCAGCGCCCACACCGCCTCCAGCAGGCCGTCACCGATGGCGGTGGCGAACTCCGTGGCCAGGATGTCGATGGCGTCCAGCACTCGGGCGTGGTCGGCCGTGGGGGCAACGATCAGCGTGGCGTAGGAGCTGAACGTGACCAGGCCCACCTTCAGTCCTGCCGGGAGGGCGCGGACGAAGTCCTTGGCCGCGGCCTTCGCCGCTTCCATGCGGTTGGGGGAGATGTCCTGCGCCAGCATGCTCCGGCTGACATCGATGGAGAGGACCACCGTGTTCTTGGTGGAGGGCACCGGCAGCGGTGCCACCGGGCGGGCCAGGGCCGCCAGGAGGAGGGTCACCGCGCAGAGGTAAAGCAGGGCGGGGAGGTGCCGCCGGATGCCGCGGCCCCGGGCCATCGCCGCCGTCAGCAGCGGGACGTTGGGAAAGGCCACGGGGCTGGGCGCCGGCCGCCGCTGCAGGTGCAGGTA
Source organism: Armatimonadota bacterium (assembly GCA_031459715.1). Taxonomy (NCBI): domain Bacteria; kingdom Bacillati; phylum Candidatus Sysuimicrobiota; class Candidatus Sysuimicrobiia; order Candidatus Sysuimicrobiales; family Candidatus Humicultoraceae; genus Candidatus Humicultor; species Candidatus Humicultor tengchongensis. The sequence goes on from JAVKIA010000018.1 coordinate 8,486, forward strand.
GCCCAGGAGTAGCAGGGGCACCAGGAGCAACCCCCAGAGCAACGCTGGCCAGAGGAAGGTCGGGGTCATGGCAGCCGCCGGAACCACAGCATTGAAAGCAGCCCGCCGCTCAGCATCAGTAGCCCCGCCGCCCCTGCCGCGAGCGAGGTCAGCTCGGTGCGCCGCCGCTCCCAGCCGATGGCCCGGCCGAGCTGCCGGTAGATGCGGCGCAGCTCTTCCAGGTTGGCCGCACTGAAGTATTCCCCGCCCGTCTGACGGGCCACCTCCTGGAGCAGTACGGGATTAAACGGCACCAGCACCAGCTGGTTCTGGTAGGTCATCACCGAGCCGCCCTGCTGCCCCAGGCCGACGGCGTAGATCTTCACCCTGGCCTCGGCGGCGAGTGCGGCTGCGGCACGGGGATCGGCCCCCAGGTTGGACACCCCATCGGAGAAGATAAGGATGGCCGCCGGCGGGAGGTCCTTCACCGAGGGGGGTGCAGTCGGCGGGCCTGGGGTCGGGGTTGGGGTCGGAGCGGGCAGAGGGGACGGGAACAGAGGGTTTGCCTGCGGCACCGGCCCGCGCAGCCGCTCCAGCCGGTCGCCCAGGAACTCCTTGCGCAGCGGCAGGACGCGCAACGCCTCCAGGATCGCCGAGCCCACCGAGGTGGCCTGCTGCGGTTGCAGTCGGTCCAGGGCCTCCACCAGCGCCTGACGGTCGGTAGAAGGGGGAACCAGCACGGTGCCGTAGTCGCTGAAGGCAACGAGCCCGATACGGGCGCCCCCGGGCATGGCCCGGATGAGCTCCCGCGCCGCACCCCTGGCCGCGTCCAGCCGGTTGGGCTTGACGTCCTCGGCGATCATGCTCTTGCTGGTGTCGATGGCCACCACCACCGCCGCACGATTCACCGGCAGGGGGATGGCGGCAATGGGCCGGGCCATGGCCAGGACCAGCAGCAGGACCGCCACCAGGTAGATGCCCACCGGGAGGTGGCGGCGCCAGGGGGGAAGGGGCGTGACCAGGTGCGCCAGGAGCCGGGTATCCGCCAGCCGCTCCCTCATCCGCTGCTGACGGCGCAGCACCCCCAGATAGGCCCACAGCAGCAGGGGCAGGGCCGCCAGGGCCCACAGCATCACCGGCCAGGTGAACGCCATCGTCCTCGCTGCCTCCGGTGGGTGATGAACTTCACCAGGGGGTCCACCATGGTCCCCGCGGTGGAGAGTTCCAGCGTATCCACCCTAGAGCGGCGCAACGTCTCCCTGATCTGCGCCTGCTGCCCCTCTACCAGCTCCCGGTAGGCGGCGCGCACGCGGCGGTCGGAGGTGTCCACCCAGGCCTGCTGGCCAGTCTCGGGGTCGCGGATGGGGATGAGCCCCACGTCGGGTAGCTCCTCCTCCGCGGGATCGCGCACCCAGACGGCGATGACATCGTGCCGTCCTGCCAGGTCGCGCAGCGGACCGTCCCACCCCGGCCGGGAGAGGAAGTCGCTTACGACGAAGACCAGGGAGCGGCGGCGCAGCATCCGGGCGGCATGGCCCAGGGCTGCCCCCAGGTCGGTGAGGCCCCCCTCCCCCGCCGCCGCCCGCTGCAGCAACTGCAGGATGCGCAGCGCCTGCACCCGCCCCGTCCGTGGAGGGATCACCGGCAGGTGGCGGCCGGGAAAAGCCAGGCAGCCTACCTTATCACCGTGTCGGGTGATGATGTAGGCGGCGACCCCCGCGAACTCCGCCGCCACCTCCCGCTTCAGGTGGCGGCGCGTGCCGAAGCCCATGGAGGGGGAAAGGTCGACCAGCAGCCAGGCAGTGAGCTCACGCTCCTCCAGGTACTGCCGGATGAAGAGACGGTTCATCCGGGCGGTGACGTTCCAGTCGATGCGCCTGACCTCGTCACCGGGCTGGTACTCGCGGACCTCGGCCAGGTCCAGGCTGGGCCCGTAGAAGACGCCCCGGTAGTCGCCGAAGAGGAACCCGTCCAGGCGGCGGACGACCTTGAACTCCAGGCGCCGGAGGACCTTCTCCGGCGTTTCCATCACAACCATGGCCACGCTCCGCCGGCTGCAGTCACTGCGCCCCGGGCCTAGCCTGCGGGCGGCGGTACCACCTCGCCGGCGCGCCCCTCGTACGGGTCGCCGATGTGCACGCGCGGTGCGCTGATGGCCTCCAGGATCCGCTCCACCAGCGCGTCCGGGCTGACCTCGTCGGCCAGGGCCTCGTAGGAAAGGACGAACCGGTGACGCAGCACTTCCGGAGCCACGTCCCGCACATCCTCCACCATGACGTACTCCCGACCCCGCAGCAGCGCCAGCGCCTTGGCTCCCAGGATCATGTTCACCGAAGCCCGCGGGCTGGCCCCGTAGGCGATGTACCTGGCGATCCCGGACAGCCCAAACTCCCCGGGGCGGCGTGTGGCTGCAGTCAGCGTCACCGCGTAGTCCATCACCTTGGGGTCGACGTAGATAGTATCCGCCAGCCGCTGCATGGCCATCAGGTCGTCGGCGTGGATCACCGGCTCCAGTTCGGGCAGGCTGGTAGTCACCCGCTCCACCACGTCCATCTCCTCGTGGTAGGAAGGGTAAGTGATCACCACCTTGAACATGAACCGATCCACCTGCGCCTCGGGCAACGGGTAGGTCCCCTCGCTCTCGATGGGGTTCTGGGTGGCCAGCACCAGGAAGGGCTCGGGCAGACGGAAGGTCTGCTTGCCGATGGTGACCTGCCGCTCCTGCATTGCCTCCAGCAGCGCCGACTGCACCTTGGCCGGAGCACGGTTGATCTCGTCGGCCAGGACCAGGTTGGCGAAGACCGGCCCCAGCTCCACGTCGAAGGTACCGGTGTGCTGGTTGTAGATGCGGGTGCCGATGAGGTCGGCCGGAACCAGGTCGGGGGTGAACTGGATGCGCTTGAACTGGCAGTCAATGGCCCGGGCGGTGGTCTTGATGGCCAGGGTCTTGGCCAGTCCGGGGACACCCTCGATGAGGACGTGCCCCCGCGCCAGCAGCGCCACCAGGATGCGCTCCAGCATCAGGTCCTGGCCCACGATGACGCGTTTGACTTCGTAGAGCACCTGCCGCATCGTGGCCGACGCCTGCTGGACGGCAGACAGTGGGGTGGTCACGGAACGCCTCCGAAGATTTGCCTCACTCTAACACTCCCCCCACAGGGGGGTCAAGGCGACCTCGATAGGTGGAACGCGCGGGGAGGCCAGAGGTTCCGCCGCTTAGGGGGTCTGGTAGGTGATGCCGCCGGTGGCGTTGACCGTCACCGTCCCCTCCCCGGTGCTGTTGCGCAGGGTGATGGTGTGGGCGGCGTCCGGCTGCCCGAAGGCGGAGAAGGTGACTAGGTCGTCGTCCGCGGCGGTAACCCCATCCGGCATGGTGGCGTTCTCCACGAACCCGCCGCCGGCGATCGTGTAGGCGGAAGAGTCCTCGACAAACGTGACCGTGTACGGGACCCTGGCCTCCTTGGCCCGCTCCTGGGCCTGCCGCAGTCCGGTGGCCACCTGCACGATCCCGTAGCGCAGCCGCTGCTTCGCCACGTGCCCCCGCCAGGAGCTGAAGGCCAGGCCCAGCAAGACGGCCACCAGACTCAGGACGACGATCAGTTCCAGGAAGGTAAATCCCGCCGCCCGATCCCGCCTCACGGACCGGCCTCCCGCCACACGGGGCGGACCCCGGCCAGACCCTGACTCCCCTGGAAGATCTCAAAGCGGTTGGTGGTGGGGAAGTAGGGGGGCGAGAAGCCACGGCTCATGCGACGGTCATAGCGGAACTCACGCCCGTAGCCGGTGCGCGGGTTGCCCGTGATCGGGTCAAAGGTTCCAAACGCCCCGTAGTACTCCTCGATGAGGCCTCCGATCAGGTAGACCGCCCCCCGGGGCGATCCCGAGTTGTAGTTCTGCACGTTCACCGAGCTGTTGTAGGAGTCGCTGGCGCTTCCGGCCATCAGGACGGCATGAATCTGCAGGTTGTTGGGCGCCGAAGTGGTGATGCGGATGTCCCTACCCGCGGAGTAGATCCCCAGGACGTTCAGCGGGTTATCGTTAGGGTCGGTCACAACCGGGGGGTCCTCGTAGCGCAGGTGGTTGGTGATGTCGATGCGCCCGGAGGCGGCGATGGTGGTCTGCTCCTTCTCCTCCAGCATCCCGGACAGGGAGAGGATGTTTCCCTCGACATAGATGATGGCGGCGTTGTCGCTGCCCGGTCCCTGCCAGCCCTTGGGCACACCGGAGAAGGTGCGGGTCTGGGGGAGCGACCAGGCGCTGTTGGTCACCGTCGTCGTCCCGGCCTGGCGGTCCACGGTCACGGTCACCGTCTGCGAGCCCTGGACCAGGGTGTATACGGCCAGGTTGTTGCTGGGACCGCCCAGGCTGAGCGTGAGCCTGTCCAGGTCGCCCTGGACGTAGATGCCTCCCCCCATGGGCTCGCCGTCCTCCGGATTCTCGTCGCCGTCCGTCTCCGCTACCGGGATGTAGATGCCGTTGGGCACCGGGTTGCCATTGTTTGTTAGCCCGGCGATGGCCCCCCTGATCTGAGAGTTGGTCACGGTGGAGGTGTCGTTGGGGTTGCGCCCGATAGAGACTCCCTTCTGGCTGTAGGCGTTGGTGGGCAGGGGAATGGCTGGCACGCCCCGGGTGAAGTTGGCCGGCGGGTTGTCCGCGTCGTCGGCGTAGTTGGTCGGGGTGCAGTCGGGCACCACCGGCGCGTCGCGGCGCACACCGCCCACCACGTTCTCGTTGGCGTTGAGCTCCCGGGGGTTGCCGTTGTTGTTGAACCAGGCCCGCGTGCTCACGCTGGTGAGGGGGGTGGTGGCGATGCGCGCGGGGTCGCAGGGGCTTCCGGAGTCAGGGGTGCCAAACTTGGGGAAGAAGGCGAAGCGGAACTCCCCGTTGGTGTGCACCGGCCCGTCAAAGCTGGTGCGGCTGGTGAACCAGATCGCGCCCCCGCCCGGCGTCAGGTGCACGTCGGTGAAGAGCGCGTACTGGGCGAAGTTCTGCCGCCGTATCCGGATGCTGAAGTCGCGGCTCAGGGTGACCCGGCGGCGAGCCCGCGGCGGCATCTGGCCGTCGCTGGTGATGCTGTAGGTGAAGAAGTACTCGTACTCGTCCGGGCCGAGCCTGTGGATGTAGCACTCCTCGCCGGGCAGGCAGGATGGGTGGGCCACCTTGCGCCGGGAGATGACCACCGTGGCCGTGTACTGCCCGCTCCCCAGGGCGTTGACCGGTGGTGGGCCGGCGGCCACCTCCAGCTTGCGGTGCGCCTGGGGGAGGTTCCAGTTCAGGTTGAAGGTGAGGGATTCAGTGGACGGGGTGGCCCCGATGGAGTAGCGCTGCCCGTCCAGGACGATGTAGTCAAACAGCCCGAAGGGGTTCTGCGCCGTCGGGTTCCCGCCGGCGAAGAAACCGAGCAGGTCGCCACCGCCCAGCGAGGAGTCCAGTGTGGCCACCCCGATGGGGTCGGCGTTCATCAGCGCCAGGAGGGCGGAACGGGCGCTCACCGCCCCGCCCTCGGCGATGTACAGGCTCTGCGCACCCGCCCGCCGCGCGGCGGTGAGGGCCATCTCCTTCCCCGTAAGATAGAGGACCAGCCCGCTCAGCACCGCCAGCACGAAGATCATCAGCAGCACCGAGGCGATGGCCAGTCCTCGCTGGTCACGCAGCCGGCTCATCCTTCCCTCGCCTCCGTGGAGGCCAGCGCCGGAGCACCCGGAGAATCGCGTGTGATTCTCGGGGAACCTCGCTGCGCCATGTTCTCTCGGGTAGACCCCTATCGCGCCCGCAGGGCGGCGTCGCTGGTGAACACCCGGCTGACCTGGTTCTGGGTGGTGGTCACGGTCAGGCGCACCCGGGCGATGGCTCCCACGTCCGGCGGCGTCGCTCCCAGCGGGGTCCCGCCGGCATCGAAGTACTCGAAGGCCACGCCGGGGCTCCCGTCCTCCTGCACCACCGAGTAGGCCAGCGCCTCCGCCGGCCCGGGCAGCCCCGGCCCGCCGGCGTCGGGGTCGACCTGACGGGTCATGGTCCTGGCCGCGGCGTCGTAGGCGAAGGTCACCGTGTAGGGGCTCGTTGCAGAGAAGGGCGTGTTCTGGGGGATGAGCAGGGTCACCGATGTCCCGCTGGCGGCGGTAACGGTCTGCGCCCAGCGAATCTCGTCCACCACGTTGTCCAGCGCCGCCCGCAGTTGCGCCTGCGTCTGCAGGAAGTCGTTGGTCACGCGGGCCGACTTCCCTCCGGTGGCGACCAACGCGTAGATTCCCCCTACCGCCAGGGCAAACAGCCCCAGCGCCATGACGATCTCGAGCAAAGTCGCTCCCCGGGGGCCTCGCCGGAGCTGCCTGGCGCTCACCGGGCCACCCTCCTTTCGCCCGTGCTGCCCGCGTACAGCATGCCGCACCGCCTCGGGCGGGGTGCCTGAAGGTCCGAAAAGCCGCCATGGATATATGCCCGGATGTGCCCGGCGGCAGACTCCCTGAAAAAGGGGGGGAGGCTACTGGTCATCGAGCACGGTGGTCAGGGTGACGAACGGCGTTATGTCCGCCGGCCGGTAGATCTGCACGCTGGCGGTGGTGAGCGTAAGGTTGTCGTCGCGGGTCACGTCGACCGCCACCTCAAAGACGTGCGGCGAAGGATTGACCACCCCGGCGTAGGGAGCCGGCAGCGGCAGCGGCGTCCGGGGCAGGTCGGTGTACCCCACCATCTCGTAGGGGTTGGCGCTGGCGCGGATCTGCTCCATGATCTGAATGGCCAGGGTCGTCGCCGCGGCGTTTTCATTGGAACGACCGGCGTGGGCCATGCCGCCGATGAACGCCTGCAGGACGAAGAGGGAGACGGCGGCGAACAGTGACAGCGCCACCATCAGTTCCACAAAGGTGAATCCGGCGCTGCGGGGGCGCTTCTGCGCCTTCGCCGGAAACGTGCTCATCCGCTCCCTCTCCCTGCCGCTTTCGCGCATGGCGTCACCGGCTGCGAACCTGCACGCCTGCCGAGTATGCTACAGACCCTATGCCCAGAGAGGCGGGCGTCTTAGACGAAAATGACCCCGACGCTCCTGCAGCTGGCGACCAAGCGGCCGGGCTGGCTGCAGGTGACGCCTCCGCTGCAGCAGTTGGCGCGTCGGCGTGACCTCGGCCCGGGCCGGGTTCACAGATCGAGCTGTGGCTTTGAGCGGCTGGTATAGCTGGCGGAAGACGAGGCGCGCATCATGCGCTGATCAGCTAGCGTGCGCCCGAGCTGCGCAGGGCAGAGAGCCGCCAGCGGCCCACCAGCGCCGCCAGCAGGGCCAGTACCGTCAGGATCAGCATCCCCGGAGCGACACGCCGGTAGAGGGGAAAGGCCAGCAGGTCGGCCAGCCCCAGGATCACTGCGGCGACCATCGCCAGCCGGGTCAGCCCATCCGCCACGACCAGGGTCAGCTCGGCCTCGCTCTGGCGCCGGGGACCCGCGGGCTCGGGACGGGTCCGCAACCGGCGCCGGCAGCGCCGGCAGACCAGCGCGCCCTGGGGATTCTGATAGCCGCAGTTGTCGCAACGCACCATGGCCGCCATCCGGAACACCCTGCCGACTGTACCACCCCCCTTCCTGAGGCGTCAACGCAGGCCCCGTCCTGCCCGACCACCAGGGATTCCCCCGCGGCGGGCGAAGTGTGCATTTGACCCTCTTTGAGGAGGCTGTCATGGCCATCGACCGGGCCAACCAGGAGGCGGTGGCGCGCATCCTGGAGGGCCAGCCCATCCTGACTGATGTCGCCCGGGCCGCCGACGTCATCTCGGGTATGGAGCAAAGCCTGATCCTGCACGCCGGTCCCCCCATCACCTGGGAGCGGATGTCCGGTCCGCTGCGAGGAGCAGTGATCGGCGGACTGTTGTATGAGGGGCTCGCCGGCGACGAGCGGGAGGCCGTGGAGCTGGCAGCGGCAGGAGAGGTGCGGTTTGCGCCGTGCCATGCCCACGCTGCCGTGGGGCCCATGGCCGGGGTGACCACGGCCTCGATGCCTGTTTACGTCGTGGAGAACCGGCGCTTCGGCAACCGGGCCTACTCCACGCTAAACGAAGGCTACGGCAAGGTCCTGCGCTACGGGGCTTACAGCCGGCAGGTCCTGGACCGGCTGCGCTGGATCAATGAGGTGCTGGGACCGGCTGTCGGCGAGGCCCTGCGGGCGATGGGCGGCCTGGACATGAAGAGCCTGATCGCCCAGCAACTGACTATGGGAGACGAGGGGCACAACCGGAACCGTGCCGGATCCGCCCTCATGGCGCGGATGCTGGCGCCGGCGCTGGCCGAAACCGGCCTGGATCGCCGGGAGCTGGCCCGGGTGCTGCGCTACTTCGCGGAGACCGATCTGGCCGTGCTCAATCCGGTCATGGCCACCTGTAAGGCCCTGCTCGACCCGGCCCACGGCATCCCCGGGAGCACCGTGGTCACTGCCATGGCGCGCAACGGCACCGACTTCGGCATCCGGGTCAGCGGGCTGGGTGACCGCTGGTTCACCGCGCCCGCCGAGATTCCGGTCGGCCTCTTCTTCCCCGGCTTCAGTCAGGAGGACGCCAACCCCGACATCGGCGACTCCACCATCACGGAGACGGCCGGAATCGGGGCTTTCGCCATGGCCGCGGCCCCGGCCATCGTCCAGTTCGTGGGGGGCACGCCAGAGATGGCCCTGGCCGCGACGCAGGAGATGTATGAGATCACGGTGGCGGAGAACCCGGCCTGGACCATTCCCGTCCTGGGCTTCCGGGGCACGCCCACCGGCATCGACATCCGCCGGGTGGTCAGGACCGGGATCACCCCGCGGGTGAACACCGGCATCGCCCACAAGGAGCCCGGGATCGGCCAGGTGGGGGCGGGACTGGTCCGCCCTCCCATGGCCTGCTTCGAAGCAGCCCTGGAAGCCGCGGCGCAGATGCGCACCTGACGTAAGGGGGGTGAAGACGATATGAACATGGTGGACCTGAGCAACGTGCGCGTCCTGGATCTCTCCCAGAACTTCAGTGTGGACTCGCCGCCGTTTGCCTACTACGACGGTCCGACGATCAAGTGGGTGAAGAAGCTGGCCTTTGAGGGGGTGAACGCGCAGCTCATCTCCTCCACCAACCACATCGCCACCCACCTGGACAGCCCGCTGCACTTCCACGATCCGGGTCCCGACGTCTCAGGGATCCCCATCACCCAGCTGGTCGGGCCCGCCTGCATCGTCGACCTGCAGCAGTTCGGTATCGGGGACTACGACATCTACGGACCGGAGCACTTCGAGCGGTGGGAGAAGACCTACGGCATCACCATCGCCCGCGGCGACATCCTGGTGATCCACACCGGTTACCACGCCTACTACAATGAGGACTGGTCCCCGGCCACGCGGGAGCACCACCCCGACGCCGGGCCCAACCTGCCCCGTTCGTTCCTGAAGCACCCCGGCCCCCGGGCGGAGTTCTGCCAGTGGGTGCTGGACCGTGGCATCCGCTGGCTGGCCGTGGACGCCATCTCCACCGACCATCCGTTCAACACCAACGTGCGCCGCGCCCGTCCCGACCTGGTGCCGGAGGTGGAGGCCAAGATCGGCATGCCCCTGGACGAGGCCTTCCCCTGGCCTCGGGACTACCAGGCCACGCACACGCTCCTGTTCCCCAAGGGTGTCTACCACGTGGAGAACGTGGGCGGGGAGATCGACCGGGTACTCAACCAGCGGGTCTGGGTGGGCTGCTTCCCCTTCCGCTTCAAGGGCGGAGAAGCCGCCTTCAGCCGCTTCGTCGCCTTCGTGCAGGCGTAGGGTCAGCCCCGGACCTTACCCTTCCACCGGGGCCGCGGCGCGTGCCTCCAGGGCGGGCAGCACCGCGGCCTCGATGTCGTCCAGGGTGGCCCGCACCCGCACCGCCGGCCGCAGGGTCTGCTGCACTGCCTCCTGGGTCTTCAGGCCCATGCCCGTCAGGTAGACCACAACCGTCTCGTCCGGCGCGAACCTCCCCGCGGCCGCCAGGCGGCGCAGCGCAGCCAGCGTTACGCCGCCGGCGGTCTCAGTGAAGATCCCCTCCTGCTCGGCCAGGGCGTGCACCGCAGCTACCGCTTCGGCGTCGCTGACCGCCACGGCCGCACCCCCGCTGCGGCGGATGGCCTCCAGGGCGTAGCGCCCGTCGGCGGGGATACCGATGGCCAGCGAGTGGGCCAGCGTCTGCGGCCGCACCGGGGTGACCACCTCCGCCCCGGACTCATAGGCGGCCACAATGGGGGCGCAGCCGGCGGCCTGCGCCCCGTGCACGCGCACCCGATGGGGGGGAACGACGCCAAGGGTGACCAGTTCGCGAAACGCCTTCTCGATCTTTAGGAGGAGGTTGCCGGAGGCCAGTGGGACCACCACATGGTCCGGCAGCATCCAGCCCAGCTGCTCCGCCACCTCATAGCCCAGGGTTTTGGCCCCCTCGCTGTAGTACGGCCGCAGGTTGACGTTAACAAACCCCCAGGGGTACTCGTCGGCGACCTGGGCGCAGAGGCGGTTGACGTCGTCGTACGTCCCGTCCACCTCGACGATGGTGGCTCCGTGTACCGCGGAGAGGACCTGCTTGCCAGCCTCCAGGCCTCGGGGGACGAAGACGACCGCCCGCATCCCGGCCCGGGCCGCGTGAGCGGAAACGGAGTTGGCCAGGTTACCCGTGGAGGCGCAGGCGAGCACGGTGAAGCCGAAGCGGCGGGCCGCCGCCGCACCCAGCGTGACCACGCGGTCCTTGAAGGACCAGGTGGGGTTGCACCCGTCGTTCTTCAGGTAGAGGCGGCGCAACCCCAGGGCGGCCCCCAGGTTGCGGGCCGCAAGCAGCGGGGTCAGGCCTGCACCCAGGTCGGCCGCGGCGTCGTAGGGCAGCGGCAGGAGGTCGGCATAGCGCCACAGAGTGCGCGGCCCGCGCTCCACCCGCGCCCGAAAGGTGGCCGCATCAGGCAGAGCCCCTAGCTCCGCCTCCAGCGGACCCAGACACTCCTCGCAGACGTAGGCGGCGGCCAGCTCATAGGCCCGGCCGCAGACCCGGCAGCGCAGTCTCTCCGCGACCATCTCCCCCTGCCCTCCGCTCCCTGCAGAAATAGAAGCGCCCGCCTCCACATCAGGAGCACGGGCCTTTAACGCAGACAGAAGTTGCCGCCGTGCAGGTTAACCTGCCGGGGCCGCATCCCCGCTGGACGCGGGAGGCACCTTGGCTGTCTGTCCCAGGTTGCCGGGTCCGCCGATGCAGCAGACCGCTCCCGATGCGGGCCTATCTTCACACATCGGAACCGGAACCGTCAAGCCCTGCGAGGCATGACCACAGGGCAGCACAGAGGTGCGCACGTGCAGGCAGGGGAAGGGGCGCGGATGGCCAATATAAGGGGCTAAATCTCAGAACGCTTCCCACAGACAAGGAGGGAACGGGCATGTGTGGACCCCTGGTCATGGACGCGGTACATGCTGAGCTCAGCCGGAGGGGTTTCCTGCGGCTAGCTGGCGCGGCAGCCGTCACCGCCGCCGGCGCGCAACTGCTGGGAGCGACCCAGGCCCTGGCCGCCCCCGCCACCCCGCGCTTCCGGCGGGTGGTGGACCTCACACACACGCTGAAGCCGACCTTTCCCTCGTTCTTCGGCCGGCCGGTCTTCAAGTCCGACGTGGCCGTCACGGTAAAGAAAGACGGCTTTTATGCTATGAACATCTCCTACTTCGAGCACATCGGTACCCACATGGATGCCCCGGCCCACTTCGGCGATGGAGCGCCCACGGTGGAGCGGCTGGGCCCCGGGGTCCTCATTGCTCCGGTGGCGGTGATCCACGTGCACGAGCGAGCGGCGCGGGATCCCGACACCCGCGCCACCGCCGACGACATCCGCGCCTGGGAGCGCCGCTACGGCCGGCTGCCCCGGGGCGCGGCGGTGTTTATGCACAGCGGCTGGGAGTCGCGCGTCGGTAGCTCCCAGGCCTTCCGCAATCCCGACGCCTCAGGGACCATGCACTTCCCCGGCTTCCACCCCAACGCCGTGGAGTTTCTGCTGGCGGAGCGCGACGCGGTGGGGATCGGCGTAGACACCCTCAGCCTGGACTTCGGCGCCTCCAAAGACTTCAAGACCCACGTGACCTGGCTGCCGGCCGGCCGCTGGGGGCTGGAGAACCTGGCGAACCTGGCCAGGATTCCTCCAAGCGGCGCATGGGTCTTCGTGGGCGCACCAAAGGTCGCCGGCGGATCGGGAGGCCCCTGTCGCGTCTTCGCCATGTGGTAGCGGGGCGGCGCGGGGATCTGCGATGCGCCCGGTCAGCACAGCAGCCGGGGGCTCACCCCAGCAGTGACAGGACGGCGCGGCCGACCGCCTCCTCCGTAGGGGGCACCGGCGGGGGGAGCGCCGCGGCACGGGGCAGGGCCTGGGGGTCCTTCAGGCCGTGCCCGGTGAGGACGCAGACGACGATCCCACCGCGGGGCGGCTCGGCCTCAGCCAGCTCAAGCAGCCCGGCCACCGCGGCCGCCGAGGCGGGTTCCACCAAGACGCCCTCCTCGACAGCGAGCCGCTCCTGGGCTGCCAGGATGGCCTCATCGGTCACCTTGATGAATCGCCCGCGGGACTCACTGGCCGCGGCCACCGCGCCCTGCCAGCTGGCCGGATTGCCGATGCGAATGGCGCTGGCCACAGTCTGAGGGCACTCCACCGGACGGCCGTCTACCAGCGGCGCCGCCCCCGCGGCCTGCACTCCCACCATGCGGGGAGGCGCGGCAATGCGGCCTGCGGCCTGGTACTCCAGGAAACCCCGCCAGTAGGCGGTGATGTTACCTGCGTTACCCACCGGCAGGACCAGCAGGTCCGGGGCCGACCCGAGGACGTCGCAGATCTCAAAGGCCGCCGTCTTCTGCCCGGCGATGCGGTGCGGGTTCACCGAGTTCACCAGCGCCAGCTCCAGCCGTGCGCTGACCTCCCGCGTCACCGCCAGGGCCACGTCGAATCCTCCCTCGACCGTGACCAGCCGCGCTCCGTGGGCGAAGGCCTGCGCCAGCTTGCCCGCCGCCACCCCCGCGGCCGGCAGGACGATCAGGCAGGGGAGCCCTGCACGTGCGGCGTAGGCCGCCGCCGAGGCCGCGGTGTTGCCGGTGGAAGCGCAGATCACGGCGCGGCTGCCCGCCTCCAGCGCCTTGGAGACCGCCACCGTCATTCCCCGGTCCTTGAACGACCCGCTGGGGTTCGTGCTCTCCAGCTTGAAGAGCAGATGCACCCCTAGCCGCGGCCCCAGCCGGGCCGACTCCACTAGCGGCGTGTTCCCCTCCAGCAGAGTGATCACCGGGGTCTGCGAGGTCACCGGGAGGAAGGGACGGTAGCGCTCGATCACACCCGGCCAGGCATGAGTGTCCACTCGGCGGTGTAGCAAAGACATCCCGGCAGGATGTTCACCCGCCGCCTGCTCAAATCCTACACCGTCGCCCCTACGGGGCTCCTCCCGGGCTCCGGGACATCGGCTGGGGTAGCGCCGGACCAGACCGGATCCGGTACAGGCGCCCCCTCGGGCGCAGGCGCACTCACCGTGCGGTAGAAGACCAGCGCCCCTCGCTCCCCAGCCGCATCGCCGGCTCCATCCAGGGTGGGGCGGCCAAGAGTCCCCGCCCGCAGCGCCTGAAGGTAGGTCTTGCGCACCGCGATGGCCGTGCGCACCTTCTTCCAGAGGCGACGGGGGAAACGGTAGAACGCCAGGTGCGCCGCCAGTTCCGCCTCCAGCCCCTCCACCACCCTGTGGTCCCGATGCCGCCAGCGCAACCGCCAGGCGCGAAAGCGCGCGACCGCGGTCTCCAGGTCGGGCGCGGTGAAGATGCGCCGTACCTCGGCCAGCCACGCGGGACGCGCGCCCTCGGTCTGCCGGGCCCAGGCCAGCAGCCGGTGGGTCACGCTCACCTGGATGTAGGTGCGTGGGTAGGTCTTCCTGAGAGCCCTGCACATGGTGGGCTGCCCAGACGCGCAGACAAGCAGCGGGCGATCCGCCATCACCGCCGCCAGGCGGGCGAGGAAGGCGCGCCACGCCTCTTCCTTCTCCTCTTCGGCCACCTCCACCGCCAGGAAGCGGCGCGTCCCGGCGGCGCTGAGGCCGAGAGCGGCCAGGACGACCCCCTGCGACGCAGGGGGAGGTGCCGGGAAGCTGTCCAGGAGCACAAAGGGTGCGGCCACCCGCACCGGCGTCTCGCCACAGCCGTCCACCACCCTGTCCACCAGCGTCCGCATGGAGAGGCTCCCCCCTGGCATCGGCCCGTCAACTCTTGCACGGGTTATGCCCGGTCCGCCCCATTCTTAGACGAAGATTGCCGCGGATTTTCGCGGGGCAGCCGCAGGGAATGCTGCACCCAACCTTCCCGGATCCTCCGGGCAGGCCAGGTGGGCCTGCCCACATGGGATGCGCACGGCGAGGTCGGGTGGAATCAGGCGACGGCGAAGCGGCGCCGGCGGACGCCTCGGTGCAGCGCGTTCACTGCGGCGCCGATGGCCCGGCGGCGGGCGACCTCCCGGGCCCTGGCCCTGCGGAAGCCTTCCTGCCCTCCGGCAGCAAGCTCGGCGATTCGGGCGTGCAGCAGCACGGCGAAGGTGGCGACCTCGGTCTTCACCCGCTCGATCTCCAGCTCCCGGTTGAACGAGAGCGGAAGGTACGGAACGCCGTAGAGGCGGCAGACCTCTGCCAGCGCCAGCCGGGCGATACCCTCGGGCATGCACTTGAAGGGAAAGAGGTGCACCACCCCGTCCACCCCAGCCTCCACCAGCGTCCGGGCCTGGGCCACGGAGAGGTCTCCCTCTCCGCCCACCCTCACGTTTATGAAGGGGCGGGCCTCCCGGCCCTCGTCGGCCCGGTGCAGCAGCAGGACGTTGCGCGCCCACAGCCAGCGCAGCACAGAACGCAGCGGGCGGGCATCGGCCCACGTGCGCCGGCGCAGCTCCCGGAGGGCGGAACCGATGAGCTTGCCCAGCGTCGTGCCTTCCACTACCTCCACCCGATGCTGCCCGAGGAGGTTGTCCACCACACCCCGGTTGGCGTAGGATGCCTGCACCACGTAGATCTCGCCCACCACAGCCACCCGCGGCCGGATGGCCCCATCCTGCGGCACCGCTCCCAGCGCCGCCAGCGCGGCCTGGCGGGCGCGGCGGATGTCTGCCACCGTGTGCGCCGCGGCCAGGGCGGCCAGACCCTGCCGGTAGGCCGCCGTGGTCGCTCCCCGCACAGTCTCGTGCGCCCGCACCAGCAGCGCCCGGGCCCGTAACGCCTCTGCGGCCTCCAGCTTCGCCCGTGCCGTGACGGCGAGCGTGGCGATTGTCTTCCACAGGCGGCGCCGCATAGCCAGGTGGCGCCACCAGGGGAGACGGGTGAACGTGCCGTCGGCGCGCATGCGCACGTAGTCGACGATCGGACCCAGACGCCGCCGATTACCCAGCGCGGCCAGCTCCCCCACAAACTCAGCGACGTTGGCCAGCCCCAGCGAGATGAACTCCAGAGAGTGGCCGCCTCGCTCCAGGGTAGCGCGGAGCTGTTCCGGCAGCTCCCTGGCCTGGGCGGGCAGGTAGAGCCCCAGCGTGCAGGGTCCTTCCCCCCGGGCCATGAGCGCCACGATGCGTCGTGGGGGCCCGCTGGGACGGGCGCGGAAGTGTTCGCTGAGGGTCTCCACCAGGCTGCCCGTGCTGAAGGCATAGGGACAGCAGGACTCCGCATACCTGTCCCCCGCCAGCTCCAGGGTGAGGTCGCTGACAGGGCGGGGAGGCTGCACGTACTCCTGCAGCCCCGCCTGGTAGGCCAGCTCGCCCACCACCAGATCGATGGTGTCACTCATGTGAGGCCAGATGATGAGCGGCTTACGCGCCCGGTCAGCTGTGGGGCCGTTCCCGTCCTTGGCAGAAGCGCCCCGGGCATTGCTGCCGGCCCCGGTCCGGAAGGCCGACCGGTCCGCCTCAGCCAGCCTTCGATCGCGTCGCATCTCCAGGAAGCGCATGATGGTCTCATACCGGGTCTGAAAGCCCGCGCTGCCCGCCTGCTCGTCATAACGCAGCAGCCACGCCGGGATCCCCCGCCGGCGTACCCGGTCGAGCAGGAACTCCAGGATGAAGGCATCGGGGTGGCAGCCGAAACAGCCGGCAAAGACGAAGCCGTCCACATAAGGGGCCACCAGCTCCACGAAGGCGTCGAAGTGCCAGTGGGAATCATAGAAGGCCCACGCCGCCTCCGGACCCGCCGGCATGTCTTCCGGCCAGACGTCACCTGGCGTGATCACCCGTGCCCCCGCCTTCAGGAACCAGGCCTTGAGGTCAGCGGTGAGCAGCGGTTCGGCCAGCAGATAGTCCCGCGCCACGATGGCCAGCCTGACGGCGCGGTCCTGGGCCAGGAAACGCTGCAGGCGGTGCGTGTCGTGCTGCATCACCGAGTCGTACGCTTTGGCAAAGGGCTCCAGGCAGCGCTGCAGATGGGGGGCGAGGACCCGCCGCAGCGGTGCCGGCACCAGCGGCTCTCCCACCCGGAGCGGCCAGGGGACGCCGAAGATGTCGCAGTACAGCCCAAAGCACGTACTGAGCATGGGCAGGCGACGCAGGGACCAGACGTAGGGCTGCAGCAGGATGGGGAAGCGCGCGCTGTCGGGAGCGGCCAGGCCCGCAGCCTGGAGGAGGGTGTCGGCCCGCAGCCGGACCCGCCCGGAGGCATGCTGCCGCAGGTATCCCAGCACGGACGTCAGGGAGCGCAGGGCAACACCACCCGCGTCCCGGTACTTGGAGCAGCTGTTGCGCCGCTCGTCCTCGCGGCAGAGGTTGGGTACCAGGATGAAGTCCAGGTCGGGATGGTGCGTGATCAGGTGGTGCACGTGTCCGATGAGCATGCGCAGGGAGAGACAGTAGTCGGCGCTGCCCAGGGTTGTGCCCGCCGCGTGGATCTGCGGCGTCGTCCTGGGGCTTAAGACGACGGTTGCGCCAGCCTCCCTCAGAAAGCGCTCAAGGATGCGGGAGGACCGATAGTGGTAGGTGAGGGCCCGCGGGATGCCGACCCGTGGCATCCTGGTCACCGTCCTTGCTCACCCGGCGGCTGAGCAGAGCCCGCATGTGGGCCTCCACGCGCCGCGAGGTAATCCTTCCCTCGAACATGCCCAGGGGACAGTCGATGGACCGATACCCGGCGATGGGAACGCCCTCCTCCAGCAGCGCGACCACACCCGTGCACCGCCGGGGACACTCGGGGTGCCGGCATTCCAGGGAGACGGTCTCGTACCGCCGGGTGGCGACGGCGGAGAATCCTTTGAACGCCGTGGTCAGCCCTTCCTCATACCTGGCCCGCGCCAGCAGGGCAGCGCCCAGCGCACCCGCGCCGATGACGAAACGGGGATCAGGGTGGCGGATGAACTGTTCCTCCCCCAGCCCGAGTACCTGGCGGAAGGCGGCAAGAACCGCGTCGTTGAGGAAGGCGCCCCCCTGGGCCACAACCGGCAGGCTGAGTTCCTTGCCCCGGCCCACGTCGGAGAGGTAAGTGCGGCAGATGGCCAGGGCCAGTCCCATGAGCAGGTCGGGGGTGGGGTAGCCCAGGCGGGACTTGTGCACGATGTCCGACTCGCCAAAGACCGCGCAGCGGCCGGCGATCCGGGCGGGATGGGCGGCCCTGCAGGCCAGGGCCCCGTACTCCTCGATGGGCACGGAGAAGCGCTTGGCCACCGCCTCGATGAAGGCACCCGTGCCTGCGGCGCACTTGTCGTTCATGGCGAACTCCAGCGCGCCGCCCCGGCGGACGATGATCTTGGCATCGTTCCCGCCCAGGTCCATCACGGTGCCCACAGCGGGATACAGCCGCGCGGCCCAGGCGAAGTGCGCCAGGATCTCGGTGCTCAGGTAGTCGGCGCAGTCCCCGGCAGCGGCGCTGACCATGTCCCGCGCCAGCTCGCCTGCGCTGCCAGTGGTCCCCACCCCGGCGAGCGTCGCCCCAGCCGGCAGGAAACGGCTGATCCCTTCCACCGCGGCCTTCACTGCGCCCACCGCATCGCCGCCGGTTTCCAGCACGCCCACACCCAGCACATCCAGACGGTCCGCGTCGCACCGGATGACGGCGTACTTGGTGCCACGCGACCCCCCGTCGATACCGGCGAAGTACAGACCGCGAGCCTGCCGCACCCGGGGGCGGAGGGCGAAAATGTCGAAGGACGCTACCCCGGGCGCCTCCATGCGCATGGGCAAAGTCAGTGGCCGCAGGGGAGGCGGTCGATCGTGGAGGTTCCGCGGGTCCTGCGAGCGCTCGCACCGGCCCCCCAGGCGGTCAAGGACCCGGCTGGCTCCGGCCGGAGTTCGCTCCAGCGCTTCAGTGATCTCGCAGGTGTTGTGGCAGCCGTTACAGAAGCGGATGCAGCTCTCGATGGTCTTCTCCAGGAAGGCGTCGTCGAAGGACTGATGTCCTGCGCCCACAACCTCCGTGGCCACGGTGGCGGCCATACCGATGGCCCCCAAGACCGCATGATGCGGCGGGACGATGACCGGATAACCCAGGCGCGCCTCCAGGGCAGCGCGAACCCCGACGTTGCCAGCCACGCCCCCCTGGAAGAAGAACGGCGGGCGCAGCTCCGCTGTGCCCACCACGTTCCGCACGTAGTTGGCGGCCAGTGCCTGGCAGATCCCCATCAGGCGGTCGGGCAGTGGCACGCCCTTCTGCGTCAGGTGGCGGAAGTCGCGTCGGCTGAAGACGGTGCAGGTGGCGTCGATCCGGGCAGGATACTTCGCCTGCAGGGCGATGCTCCCTATCTCGGTCACGGGCAGCCCGATCTCATCGGCCAGCTGCTGCAGGAACTCTCCCGTACCCGCCGCGCAGATGCTGTTCATGTTGAAGAAAATGGGGACGCCGCCAGCCAGGACGATGACCTTGGCGTCCTGGCCTCCGATCTCGATGATGGTCCCGGGGACTGGCGGCGGCCATCCGAGCAGCCCCCGGTCCAGAATGGTCAGCAGGCCTACAGCCTGCGCGAAGATCTCACTGCGGGTGAGCTGGGCGCGCAGGATGTGTCGGGTGAGCTCACGGCCGCTCCCGGTCGTCCCGCTGGCGGCGATCTCCCACCCCGCAGGCAGGGTGCGCCGGTACTCGGTGAATGCAGCCTTCAGGGCATCAACGGGAGAGGAGTACGCGGCGATGCGGGCGTAGACCGGCCGGCCCACCAGATTCCGCTCGGCGTCGGCGCCCGCGACGTTGACGCTGGCCGACCCCACATCCACGCCAACATAGACGGCAGGCATGGCGCCGCCTCCAGCCTGGCTGAACGCGAGGGAACTGGTCGGGGCGGGCGGATTCGAACCGCCGACCTCCTGGTCCCAAACCAGGCGCGCTCCCAGGCTGCGCCACACCCCGACCGGGTTCACGCTACCACGGGCGCCGCTGGCCGGTCAAACCGGGTGGGTCAGAGCGGACAAAACGCCGCGGGCCCATCCCGGATGGGCCACAGGAGAAGGATAGCAGTCCGCGGAAAGGGCCAGTGCCCCGACCGGCTGCCTCTCGCCGCAGGAGGAGCTGGACCTGGCGCTGGTGGAGCGGTCCATCCGGTGGGAGCTCTACGAGTGGACGGAGCTGCGCCACCACGAGCGCATCCCCCTCTGCTACAGCTCGCTGCTGCATGTGAGCAACTACATCAAACGCAGCTACGCTCCCCTGGCTGAACGGGTGCAGGCGCTGACGGCGCACCTGGAGACTGTGCCGCGGGTGCTGAGGCAGGCCCGGGCGAATCTGGTCGCAGGGCGTATCCCCCGGCCGCACCCGGAGACGGCGCTGGACGTCTACGCCGGGCACCTCGCCTTCTACGAGGAGGCCCTGCCCGCAGCGCTGGCCCACCTGGAAGGGCGGGCCCTCTACGAAGCGTTCCTCCGCGGCAGCGAGGCGGCCGCGGAGGCCGTCCGGGCATTCCTGCGCTGGCTGCGGGAAGGGGTCGCCCCGCAGGCCACCGACGACTTCGCCCTGGGGGAGCGGCTGTCGTGCCGCATGCTGGATGCGGTGAGCTGATCGACCTCCCTCTGGAGATGATGCTGCGGGTCGGCCAGGAGGAGCTGCGGCGGAACACGGAGGCGCTGCATCAGCTGGTGCGTGAGATCGATCCCGCCGCCTCCCCGGCGAAGGTGGTGCGGCGTATCTCCCGGGAGCACCCCCGGAACAGATGCTCCTTCAGGAGACCAGCCGCATGCTGGAGGACCTGCGGGGCTTCATCGTCACCCGCGGGCTGGTGACCATCCCCACCGAGGTCCGGTCCCTGGTGGAGGAGACGCCGCCAGGGGCGCCCTACCCCTCCCCGGCCGCTTCTCCGCCCCGCCTTGCGGCGGGGGGAGCTGGAGCTGCTGCGGCCGCCGTCGGACCTCCCGCCACCGCCGTCGCGCGGGCCAGCCCGGAGTCCCGAGCCGGCCTGGCCTCGCGGGCCAGCTCTGTGGTCCGCGGCGGGCGGGCCTCCTCCTGACCCAGGAAGTCCGCGGTGAGGTGACGGCGCAGGTAGTCCCGGATCTCGTGGATCCTGTTGGCGTCGCCGGCGCGGCCCTGCTCCACCGCCTCGCGGTTCACCCGGTAGGTCACCAGGCGCCGCCCGTCGGAGACCTGGATGAACGGGTGGCCCCTGGAGTCCTCCAGGACCAGCGCCCGCGCGGTGATCCCCAGGTCGTGCAGGACCGTGGCCACATGGTCGTGGACCCACTGCCGCTTGGCGTCCATCCGCTGCCCCGGACTCTGGAAGGTCTGGGCGATGGTCCTGCCCCGCAGCGGGTTCGGGTCGAGCCGCGGCCGGGCAGGCGAAGATACGGTCGCCCGCTTCTTCCGTACCTGCTCCTGCAGGTCGACCACGACGTCGACAATGGCGGCCAGGAAGGCGAAGAGGTAGATGACGAAGACCGCCAGCGTGAGCGACCAGTACCGCAGGAACGGCTTGAGGAATTCCGGCATGCCCGCCGCTGCCCCCTCCGTAGGCGAATCGGCCACCCGCCGGCGGGACGTTCCCGGAGCGAGACGCCGCCCGACGGAGTTGCCACCTGTCCCAGGGGAATTATAATGGGATAACGCCGCTTGACGAGCCCTGCAAAGGGGGAAACCTCCATGGCGCGGCCGATCTGGAAGAGGTATCTCACCTTCGGGCTGGTGACCATCCCGATTAGGATTCTGGTGGCGGAAGACCCCAAGGACGTCCGCTTCCGCCTCCTGCACAAGAGCTGTGGCACGCCCATCCAGAACCGGCGCTGGTGCCCGCACCACGAGACCATCGTCTCCGCCGAGGACACCGTCCGCGGCTTCGAGTACGCCCGCGGACGGTTCGTCATCGTGACCGAGGAGGAGCTGGAATCCGCCGCCGTCGAGACCACTGAGAACCTGACCATCCTGGAGTTTGTTGACCCGCGGGAGATCGACCCCCTGTACTTCGACAGATCCTACTACCTGGCCCCCGACGAGGGGGGAAGCAAGGCCTTCGCCCTCCTGCGGGACGCCATGCGCGAAGCGGGCAGAGTGGCTGTGGGCAAGGTGGTGATCCGGGAGAAAGAGCACCTGGTGACCGTGCGCCCCTTCAACGGTGCCATGGTCATGTCCACCCTCTTCTACGCCGACGAGGTCCGCCGCCTGGAGGAGGTGGAGGAGCTCCGCGGGGAGGTGAAGATCCACCCCAACGAGCGCAAGATGGCCATGCAGCTCATCGAAGGGCTCTCCGGCGAGTTCCGCCTGGAGGAGTTCCGGGACGAGTACCGGGAGAAGCTGCTGCGGGTGCTGCAGGCCAAGGCGGAAGGCCAGGCCGTGGCGGCCGCCCCTGCCCCCCGGCCGGAGAAAGTCGTCGACCTGATGGACGCGCTGCGGCGCAGCCTGGAGCTGGCGCGCAAAGGGAGGCCGCAGCCGGTCCGCCGCGGCGCGTCGCGGGCGCAGGCCGCGGCGGCCATGCGGGAGCGGCACCGCTAGCTCCTCGCGCCCCTTCCCGCCCATGCCCGCCCGTCTCTACGCCGGGACCTCCGGGTTCAGTTATCCGGAGTGGCGGGGGAGCTTCTATCCGGAGGACCTGCCTGCTGCAGAGATGCTGCGCTTCTACAGCCGGGTCTTCCCCACGGTGGAGCTGAACACCACCTTCTACCGTTTCCCCCGGGACGCGCAGGTGGAGGCGTGGCGCAAGGCCACGCCGCGAGGGTTCCGCTTCAGCATCAAGGCCAACCGCCTGATCACCCACACCCGCCGCCTGCGGGACGTGGACGAGCTGGTCCGCCTGCAGCTGGAGCGCGCCGCCGCCCTAAGGGATCGCGCCGGCCCCCTGCTCTTCCAGCTCCCCCCCTCCCTGCGCCGTGACGTCCCTCTGCTGCGCGAATTCCTCCACCTGCTGCCGCCACTGCCCCGGGCCGTGGAGTTCCGCCACGCCTCCTGGTACACGGAGGAGGTGTTCGCCCTGCTGGAGGAGCAACACACCGCCCTGGCCATCATGGAGTCCGACGAGGACGAGCCGGTGCGACAGTTCGTCGGACCTTTCCTCTACCTGCGGCTGCACCGCTCCACGTATACACCGGAGACCATGCGGGCCTGGGCCGGAGAGGTGGGGCGGCAGATGGCGCGCGGGCGGGACGTCTACGCCTACTTCACCCACGAGGAGGGGACTCCCGGTCCCGCCTACGCGCAGCAGCTCCATGCGCTGGTGCTGGGGTAGCCGTGCCGCCGGAAGCGTACCGCCGCCGACGGCGCTTCGCCCGCTCCCCCGAACCCCCGCGTAGGGCGCGGCGGCGTCGCGGGCCGCTGCGCTTCGTCATCCAGGAGCACCACGCAACCCGCTTCCACCACGACTTCCGCCTGGAGATGGCCGGGGTGCTGCGCTCTTGGGCGGTGCCCAAAGGGATATCCCTGGACCCGGCACAGAAGCGCCTGGCCGTGGCCGTGGAGGACCACCCGCTGGAGTACCTGGACTTCGAGGGGGTCATCCCCGAGGGCAACTACGGCGCGGGCACCGTGATGGTCTGGGACCTGGGAACCTACGAATCGCCGCAGGGCGATCCGGACGAGGGGTTTCGCCGGGGCAAGCTCACCGTGGTCCTGCACGGGCAGAAGGTGCGGGGAGAGTTCCACCTGGTGCGGACACGCATGGGAAGGCGTAGCGGACGGGGTGAGGAGACCCAGTGGCTGCTGTTCAAGACGAAGGACGCCGACGCCGTCCCGGGGTGGTCACTGCCCCAGCCATCGCGCTCGGCGACCTCGGGCCGCACCATCGAAGAGATCCGGGGGGAGGCGTCGGCTGGCCCCATCGCCTCGCCTGCGGCCCCGCCGAAGGTCCCCTCCCGGCTGCGCCGCCTGGGCCTGCACCGCCCGGGGCGTGACCCCATGTCGGAACGGGTACCCCCCATGCTGGCTAAGCCGGTCGGCCGGGCGTTCGACGACCCCGGGTGGCTCTTCGAGCCCAAATGGGACGGGGTGCGGGCCATCGCCCTGGTCCGGTGGGAGGGCCCGCGGCAGCACGTGCTGCTGCAGAGCCGCAGCCTCAAGCTCATCAACGACCGGTACCCGGAGGTGGTAGAAGGCCTGGCTGCCGCCGGCCTGCCCGATGTGGTCCTGGATGGCGAGATCGTCGCCCTGGACAGCGCCGGCCGCCCCAGCTTCCAGCGCCTGCAGCAGCGGATCAACCTGCGCGGCGCGGAGGTGGACACCGTCCGCGCCCAGGTCCCCGTCGTCTACTACCTGTTCGACATCCTCCACTACAACGGCCATGACCTGACGCGCCGTCCGCTGGAGGAGCGGCGGCGCATCTTAGAGGCGGCGGTGCCCGCGGGGCCCACCCTGCGGCTCACCGAGGCCTTCCCGGGCGAGGGCCAGGCCTTCTACCGCGTGGCTCTCCAGCACGGACTGGAGGGCATTGTGGGCAAGCGCCGCGACAGCCCCTACGAGCCGGGCAGGCGCAGCGGGGCCTGGGTGAAGGTGAAGGCGCGCCGCAGCCTGCACGCGGTGGTGGGCGGGTACACGCGGGGACGGCGCGGCCGCCGCAGCCAGTTCGGCGCCCTGCTGCTGGGGCTGTACGACGACCGGGAGCTGTTGCGCTACATCGGGCATGTGGGGGGAGGGTTCAGGGAAGAGGAGCTGCGCCAGGTACTGGAGGCCCTCCGTCCACTGGAGCGGCCCACGTCGCCGTTTTCCCCCGTCCCCAGGACCAACCAGCCGGCCACCTGGACTGAGCCGCGGCTGGTGGTGCAGGTGGAGTACCTGGAGTGGACGGAGGAGGGGTCCCTGCGCTTTCCCGTCTTCCAGGGGATTGCGCCGCAGGTCGACCCCAGGAGCTGCCGCCTGGAGGAAGCGCAACCCCGCCGGGCTCGCCGCCGCACCCGGGAGGGGCCTCCACAGGGGGCTCGGGTTTCCCCTGCGGAAGGAGCAGCGACACTGGGGCGCCTGAGGACAGGCAAGGGCAAGCTGCCCGCTCTGGAGGCTGAGCTGAGCAGGCGGCGTCTGCCGGTGGAGTTCACCAACCTGGACAAGGTCTACTGGCCGGAGCGTGGGCTGACTAAGGGGGACCTGGTCGCCTACTACCTGGCCGTGCACGACGCCATCCTTCCCTACCTACGCGACCGCCCGCTCACCCTGCGCCGCTTCCCCGAGGGCATCCACGGGGCGGACTTCCACCAGAAGGACTACCCCGACGCCCCGCCCCATGTGACCATCGCCCGCATCTGGGCCGAAAGCGGCAGAGGGGCCAACGCCACGCCGGTATGCAACGACCTGGCCACCCTGCTCTGGCTGGCCCAGCTCGGCACCATCGAGATGCACCCCTGGTTCAGCAGGATCACGCCGCCCCGGCGCGGCGAGGGGCGCGGGGAGCCGCCGCACACCGACTTCGCCTCGTCTGAGGAGGCCCTGCGCGCCAGCGTGCTCAACTACCCGGACTACCTGGTCTTCGATATCGACCCGTACATCTTTCCCGGGGGGCAGCAGCCGCCCGCGGGCAGGGGGGAGAGGGACCCGGTGTACTCGCCCGCCGGCTTTGCCGCGGCCACGGAGGCGGCGCTGCTGCTGCGGGAGCTCCTGCAGTCCCTGGGGCTGGAGGGGTTCATCAAGACCAGCGGGAAGACAGGGCTGCACATCTACGTCCCCATCGCCCGCGGCTACACCTTCGAGGAGACCCACGCCTTCGCCAAGACCCTCTGTCAGTACCTGGCGGCGCGGCATCCACACCGCCTGACCGTGGAGTGGGCGGTGGACAGGCGCGCCGGCAGGGTCTTCCTCGACTACAACCAGAACCGCCTGGGCGCCACCCTGGCCAGCGCCTACAGCCTGCGCCCCACGGTGCAGGCCACCGTCTCCATGCCGCTGGCCTGGGAGGAGGTTGAGCGGGGCGTCGACCCGTTGGCCTTCACCTGCACCACCGTCCCGCAGCGCCTGCAGCAGCGCCCGGATCCCTGGAGGGAGATGCGCGGGCTGCGGCAGCGGCTGGAAGAAGCGCTGGCCGCCACGGGTGCGGGGGGCGACGGAACCCGCCCTCGTTGAGGCACATTTCCAGGGAGGCCTCCTACCCGGTATCCACCGCCTCTGGCGGCGGGGCCTCCCCTTCCGCCAGCGTGGCCAGATACGCCCGGGCCGCCCGCACCGCCTGGGCCCGGTGGCTGATCCGATCCTTCACCTCGGGCCCCAGCTCGGCCATCGTCCGGCCGTACTCCGGGAGGAGGAAGATCGGGTCGTAGCCAAAGCCATGCCCCCCCGCCGGCCGGTCGGCGATAAGGCCCTCCACCACACCTTCGAAGGTGCGCACCGTCCGGTCGGGGAGAGCGACCGCCACCACTGCGCGGAAGCGGGCCGTCCGACGCTCCGGGGGAATGCCGCGCAAGCGATCCAGCACGGCTTGGTTGCGCTGAGCGTCGCTCGCCTCCTCCCCCAGCCAGCGGCTGGACTGAGGGCCGGGCGCGCCTCCCAGCGCGTCCACCTCCAGGCCGGAGTCGTCGGCCAGCGCCGGCAGCCCGGTTGCCAGCGCCACGGCCAGGGCCTTGCTGGCCGCGTTGGTGGCGTAGGTCTCCCCCTCCTCCGGGAGCGGCCCGATCTGGGGAAAGTCGAGGAGGGAGCGCACCTGTACGGGAAGGTCTGCCAGCAGCGCCGCCAGCTCGCGCACCTTGCCGGGGTTGCGGGTGGCCAGGACGATCACCAGCGAGGTCACACCCAGAGGTCAGTGCGGGATGGCCGCCAGGACGTCGGCCAGGACCCTGCGCTGCTCGGCGATCAGGGCCTTGATCCCTGTCTCCGCCAGTGCCAGCAGGGTGAGCAGCTCCTGACGGGAGAAGGGCAGCCCTTCCGCCGTCCCCTGGATCTCCACCAGACGGCCCGATTCGGTCATCACCAGGTTCATGTCCACGCGGGCGCGTACGTCCTCCTGGTAGTCCAGGTCCAGAAGAAGCTCGTTGTCCACGATCCCCACGCTGGTGGCAGCGATGAACTCCCGCAGCGGCCACCACCCCAGCGCGCCCGTGCGCCGGAGCAGGTGCAGGGCGTCCACCAGGGCGACGAAGGCGCCGGTGACAGCCGCGGTGCGAGTCCCACCGTCTGCCTGAATCACGTCACAGTCGACCAGGATGCTGCGCTCCCCCAGCTTCTGCAGGTCCACGGCCGCCCGCAGGGAGCGGCCGATAAGGCGCTGGATCTCCTGCGTCCGCCCGGCCTGCCGGCCTGTCTCCCGTGGCGTGCGCTCCGGGGTGGCCCGCGGCAGCATGCCGTACTCCGCGGTGATCCACCCCTGTCCCCCACCGCGCAGCCACGGCGGCAGGCGCTCCTCCACGGTGGCGGTGCAGACCACGCGGGTGGCACCCAGGGTGATGAGGACGGAGCCCTCGGCGTGGGGAATGAAGTGACGGGTGATAGTAACCGGCCGCAGCTCGTCGGGCCGCCGGCCCGCCTGACGGGGCATAGGCTCCCTCTAGACCTCGTAGGTGTGCAGTTCTTGGGCGATGAGGACCTGGCCGCCGAATTCCTTCGCCGCCGCAGCCCTGGCCTCCTGGGTGTAGTCGCCCGCCGGCGTGAAGAAGTGGGTCAGCAGCAGGCGGCGGACGTCTGCCTGGACGGCGATGCGCGCGGCCTGCCGGGCGGAGAGGTGCCCCACCTCCAGGGCGTGTCCCTCCTCCCCCGGCGGCAGGGTGTTCTCGCAGAGAAACAGGTGCGCCCCGTCCGCCAGGGCGGTGACCGCAGGTGAGGGGGCAGTGTCGGCGGAGTAGCTCAGGATCCGCCCCTCCGCCTCCACCCGCACGGCAAAGCAGGGTATGGTGTGCGCGGCAGCGGCGAAGCGCAGCACCAGAGGGCCGATGCGGGCCGCAGTGCCAGCCACGAGGGGCAGGAAGTGGAAGCGCGCACGAAACGCCTCCCGGGACTCCTCCGGCATCCAGGCGGGAAGGGCCTGCGGCGCCTCCGGCGGGCCGAACAGGCGCAGGGGCGGAGCGACCTGGGGGAAGCGGCCGAACTCCAGCGCCTGCTTGAGGACGAAGACGTCCAGGACGTGGTCGGGGTGCAGGTGGGTGATGACCACCGCGGTCAGCTCGAAGATGGAGGCGATGCTCTGAAGGTTAGCCAGCGTCCCGGTCCCGCAGTCCAGCAGCAGGCGCTGCCCGGCGGCTTCCACCAGGTAGCCGGGGCAGGCTCCCCCCGCAGGAGGGTAGGGACTCCACCGCCCCAGCACGGTAAGACGCACTGGCGTGCCTACAGCCCCGCAGGGACGGGGTAGATGGCCAGGAACCGCCTGATCCCCCGGGCGACGGCCGCCGCGATCCGCGCGCGGAAGGCGTCCTCCCGCAGGCGCGCCTCCTCCTGGGGGTGCGAGATGAAGGCGACCTCCACCAGCACGGAGGGGATGCTGTTCTCGCGCAGCACCAGGAAGTTCGCCGTCTTGATCCCCCGGCTGGGCAGCCCCAGACTGCGGGTGAGCTCATCCTGGATCATCTGGGCCAGGGAGAGGCTGACCGGCGACAGGTAGTAGGTCTCCGACCCGTTGACCGTGGTCTGGGCGTTGGCGTTGGCGTGGATGCTGACAAAGACTGTTCCCCCGCGCTCCCGGCCCAGACGGGGCCGCTCGGCCAGGTCGATGAAGACGTCCGTCTCCCGCGTCATGATCACGCGGATCCCGTCCTCCACCAGGAGGCCGCGCACGCGCAGGGCGATATCCAGGGTAACGTCCTTCTCCATCAGCCCGGTGGGTCCGATGGCCCCGGGGTCCTTGCCGCCGTGCCCGGGGTCCAGGACGACGGCGTGTCCCCGCAGGGGTGCGTCCACCACAGAGATGACCAGGGTGCTCCCTCCGGCATCGGTGCTGATGCTATAGGGGACTTTGCGCTTCAGCGTGACCACCACGCGGGCGATGTCGGGGTTGGCCTGGAACTGGGCGGCGCGTACGTTCTCCACCGCCGGGCTGTTCACCGGGATCTCCTGCTTGACGGGGATGAAGACGGCGTCCGGCACGTCGACCACCAGGCGGTCGGGCTCGACCAGCTCGCGCACCACGTACTGCATGGAGGCAGTCCCCTCAACCAAGATCCGCGTCATCCCGCTTGCCTGCTCCAGCCGCACCTGCATGATCTTCAGGCGCTCCCCAGAGGGCGTGCCTTGCGCCGGGGAAGAGGTGGAATCGCCGGCCGGCGCGCCGGCGCCGGGGTCAGCGGGCGTGACAGGCGAGGCGGAGGGTACTGAGGTTGGAGCGGGGACCGGTGCAAAGACGGCACCCTGCCGGTGGGTCTCAGGTCTGCGCGGGCGCACATCGATAGTCAGGTCGAAGGAGGTGGGGCTATCTTGGACCCGCACGTCCACCGGCTGCGTCAGGTCCAGGACGATGCGGGTGATGGGCGGCCGCGCCTGGAACTGGGCCACGCGGACCCGCGCCACCCCGGCCGCGTTGACGGCCGTCTCCTGGTCGGGGAGGCGGAAGACGGCCTGGCGCAGGTCGATGACCATGCGCTCGGGGTTGGTAAGCCGCCGGGTTTCCGCCTGCACCGGCCCGCTGGCCTGTACCGTCAGCCGGAGCATCCCCCCGGGCCGCTGCAGGGTGATGCCGCTGACCACGGAGCTGACGCGCAACGCGCGCTCCTCCTCGTCGAACTTGACCCACGCCCCCAGCAGGCCGAAGACCGCAGCAGCTGGAATAAAAGGGATGTCCCGCAGGAGCACGGGGGCGAAGGGTAGCAGGCGCTGATCGCTGCCCACCAGGGCGTAGGGATCGTTGATCCGCAGACGGATCAGGGCACGGGTGCGGTTGCTGATGACCACGGCCTGCTCCTCGGGGAGCCAGACGGCGGAGGAACCCAGAGGCTCGAAAACACCGGGCAGGGGGATCATGAGCACACCGTTATACGCGATGGGGCTGGCGACCAGGGAGACCTCCTGGCCGTTGACGATCAGGCGGAGGGGAGACGATTGTCCGTCAGCGCTACGACTCAATGACGCCAGAAGCGTCACCGTCAGGAGCAGCGCTCCTGCGTGCCTCATTCAGCACCTAGTTGTCTTCCCGTCGCCTCTCCCGACGGTGAACAGAGGTTCGAGTCGGGCAGGGCCAAATCCTGCCGCACCTGGTCCGAGGGAGGTCTGATTGCGCTAGTGCACCTGGACGCCAGCATCCACTTCTCCGACCTGAGCGCCGTCCCCCACCTGGCCCGCGCCGCGGAGGCGCTGGGCATCCAGGGACTGTGGTTCAGCGAGATCGCCCATGATCCGTTCCTGGGGGCGGCGCTGGCGGCTGAGCACACCACCCGGGCAACTGTGGGGACCGCCATTGCCCTGGCCTTCGTCCGCAGCCCCACCTCCCTGGCCTACCTGGCCTGGGACCTGGCCCGGCTCTCCGGAGGCCGCTTCGTCCTCGGCCTGGGGACGCAGGTCCGGGCGCATGTTGAGCGCCGTTTCGGGATGTCCTGGGAGCATCCCGCGGCGCGCCTGCGCGATGTGGTGGCTGCAGTGCGCGCGGTCTGGCGCTGCTGGCGCGAGGGGACGCCACTGCGCCACCAGGGTCCCTTTTATTCCCTTTCCCTGATGACCCCCTTCTTTACCCCTCCACCGTTTGCCGGGACGATCCCCATCTACCTGGCGGCGGTCAATCCGGCCATGTGCCGCCTGGCCGGTGAGGTGGCCGACGGCCTGCACGTGCACCCGCTCCACTCTGCGGCCTACCTGCGGGAGGTGGTCCTGCCGGCGGTGGACCGTGGGCTGGTCCGCAGCGGCCGGACACGGTCGGCCTTCGGCGTAGCCGCCAGTGTGTTCATCGTCAGCGGCGAAGGGGCATCACGGGAGCGCAGCGCCGAGCAGGCCCGTCAGAGCATCGCCTTCTACGCGTCGACCCCCGCCTATCGTGGCGTGCTGGCACACCATGGCTGGGCGGACGTGGGTGAGCGCCTCAGCCGGCTGGCGGCGGCCCAGCGGTGGGAGGAGATGCCCGCTCTGATCTCCGACGAGATGCTGGCCACATTCGCCCTCCTGACCGAGCCGTCCAGTGTGGCCGACCGCCTGCAGGAACGCTATAGCGGCCTGCTTGACCGCGTCAGCCCCTACCAGGCCTTCGACCCTGATGACCCTCTCTGGGCGGCGCTGGCCCGTGCCTTACGCTGACCCCTCGCGGCCAGTCCGGCGGCAGGCCACCTTCAGGAGCCGGACTCCAGCAGCTCCCGCAGCCGCAGCGCGTTGCGCACGGCGTATGCGTTGTAATCGTTGTTGAAGTAGATGTACGCTGCCCGTCCCTCGGCCAGAGCGGCGATCCGTCCGGCCCAGGCGCGTAGCTCCCGCTCGGGATAGCTGCCGTGGTAGCGTGCCCCGCTGGGCCCGTGGAAGCGGACGTAGAGGACATCGCTGGTGCAGCGGTCCTCGCTGGGCCGGCTGGGGTCGCTGACCACACACAGCCCCACCCGGTGCTCCTCCATCAACGCGTAGACCTCAGGGACGAACCACGACCGGTGGCGGAACTCCACCACCCAGGGCGGCCGGGGCGGGAGCAGGCGGAAGAAGGCGCGCAGCCGCGCCAGGTTTTCCTCGGTGCGAGAGAACGAGGCCGGGAGCTGCACCAGCACCGGCCCCAGGTGCGGACCCAGGGGCTGCACGATCTGCAGGAAGCGGCGCAGAGGAGCGGCCGGGTCCTTCAGCCTCCTGATGTGCGTGATGAAGCGGTTGATCTTCACCGCGTAGACGAATCCCTGCGGCGCCTGCTTTTGCCAGCGCAGCACCGCCGTCTTTCCGGGCAGCCGGTAGAAGGTGTTGTTGATCTCCACCGTGGGGAAGTAGCTAGCGTAGTACTCGAACCAGTGGGCCTGAGGCAGGCCGGTGGGGTAGAATCGCCCCCGCCAGTGCGGGTAGACCCAGCCCGACGTGCCCACCAGGTAGCTCGGGCGTGCCATCAGCGTCCCCAGCGGCTGCGCCGCCCGCTGCCACCAAACCCGCTCTGGCGCATGCTCACTATCCATTCTATGCTAGTGCCGCCGCGTTCGGCGTGGGAGCACCATGCTGCGGTCGGCGCTCCAAGAGGAGCGGTAAGGAGTGTCAGAGCACCGGCAAGAGGGGAGGCAAAGGCGTGGTCCTGAAGGTGGTAGTCTTCGGTGCCGGTGCGGCGCTGATGGGCCTGGAGATCGTTGGCAGCCGCGTGCTGGCCCCCTACTTCGGTTCGTCGGTCTACGTCTGGGGAAGTCTTATCAGCATCTTCCTCGGAGCGCTCTCGCTGGGCTACTACGTCGGCGGCCGGGTGGCCGACCGCTGGCCGCGCCCCGCGGTGCTGGCCACCGCACTCTTCGCCGCCGGAGTGCTGATCATCTTCCTCCCCCTCCTCTCCCGCCCGATCCTGGAGCGCTTCGCCGACTGGGACCTGGGCCCGCGGATGAGCCCCCTGGTGACATCCACCATCCTCTTCGCGCCGGCCAGCGTGCTGCTGGGGATGACCTCCCCCTTTGCCGTCAAGCTGGCGGCCACCGACCTCTCCACGGTGGGTAACGTGGCGGGCCTCCTCTACGCTATCTCCACCGCCGGCAGCATCGCCGGCACGCTGCTCACTGCCTTCTTCCTCATCCCCACCTTCGGCGTGCGGGCGATCCTATACATACTGGGCAGCTCCCTGGTCGTCTTCTCCCTGCTGCTGCTGGCCGGAGTGCGGGCCCCCCGGGCCATGCGTCAGGCTGTCGCCGCCCTGGTGGCGGTGGTGCTGCTGGCCGGACCGGGGCGGGCGGCCGTGCCTGCCCCATCGCCCGCAGCCGAACCCAAGATCGTCTTCGAGAAGGACAGCGCCTACCACCGCATCCGCGTGGAGGATTACAGCACCGTCCGCTTCCTCCGGTTCGACCGCTCCTTCCAGGGGGGGATGTACCTGCACGACCCGTTCGAGAGCCCCTTCAAGTACACCGACTACGCCCACCTGGCCTGGGTCTTCCACCCCGACATCAGGCGGGTGCTGGTGGTTGGGCTGGGCGCAGGGTCCATCCCCAAGCGGTTCTGGCGCGACTACCCGGGGGTGACGGTGGAGTCGGTGGAGCTGGACCCGGTGGTGGTGGACGTGGCCAGGCGGTTTTTCGAGGTGAAGGAAGACGCGCGGCAACGGGTCAGCGTGCAGGACGGCAGGGCCTTCGTGCGGCGCAGTGACGCCCGCTACGACCTCATCGTCATGGACGCCTACTACGCCGAGGGGATCCCTTTCCACCTGGCCACGCGGGAGTTCTTCGAGCTGGCCCGCAGCCGGCTGACGCCCCAGGGGCTCATCGCCGCCAACATTGTGGGCGCCCTGGAGGGCGGCGAGAGCAAGCTCTTCCGCGCCCTCTACAAGACCTACGGCCAGGTCTTCGCCGGCCTCTACCCCTTCCCCGTGGCCTACACGCCGCAGCGGGACGGCACCGCCGTGCGCACCATCATCCTTCTGGCCACGCCGCGCAGCGGACTGACCCGGCCGCAGATCCTGCAAGCCGTTCTGCAGCTCCGGCGGAGCCGAAAGGTCACCCTTCCCCTGCACACTTTTGTCGACGACTACTACGACCGCCCCATCCCCACCTCCGACGTGCCCGTACTTACAGATGACTACGCCCCGGTGGACATCCTTCCCGTGTGGGGCTGGGAGCCGGAGCGCCGCTAGCCCGGCGGCAGGCCCGAGCGCCCGTGCACGTAATGGGACTCCAGGCGGAGGGGCTCTCCCGGCGCTTCCACCTCCAGGTCGCGCTGCGCGACATCTCCCTGACTCTGCCCGCAGGATCGGTGCTGCTGGTCGTGGGCCCCAACGGGGCGGGCAAGACGACGCTGTTGCGCCTCCTGGCCACCGCTCTGCGGCCTACTGCCGGGTGCGCCACCGTCTTTGGCCACGACCTGGTCCGCGCCGCCGACAGGGTGCGGCAGATCACTGCCTTTGTGGGCACGGCCCACGGGATGTACGAGGAGCTCACCGCTGCCGAGAACCTGGCCTTCGCCGCGGCGATGAGCGGCCGGCCTGACCGGACCGCCGATGCGCTGGCCCGGGTGGGCCTGGCGCAGGCCGCAGGCGCCCCCGTGCGCACCTTCAGCCACGGGATGAAGCGGCGCCTGGCCCTGGCCCGCGCCTGGCTGCTGGCCCCGCGGATGCTACTGCTTGACGACGCCTTCAGCGGCCTGGACGCCGAGGGGGCCCGGCTGGTGGACGCGCTGGTGGCCGAGGTGACCTCCACCGGCGGGTGCGCCGTCCTGGCTACCCACCAGTGGGAGCGAGGGCTGCACCTGGCTCGCCTGGTGGCCGGCCTGTGCCGCGGGCAACTGGTGGAAGTCTCGGACGTGGCCAACGTCCCGTTGCCACGGCTGCACGCACTGGCGGGAGGCCGGACGTGAACGCCTGGCGGCGTATGTCGGCGCTGGCGCGAAAGGACCTGCTGCTGGAATGGCGCGGGCGGGAGACCATCACCGCCATGGCCGCCCTGGCCCTGCTGGTGGTTCTGCTACTGGGGCTGGTCCTGGGGTCCGAGACGTCGCGCGCCCCCGGCATCCTGTGGGTGGCCCTCCTGCTGGCGGCGACACTGGGCATCTCCCGCTGGACGCAGGCTGAGGCGGAGCAGCAGGCGCTGGAGACGCTCCTCCTCTATCCGGGGAGCCGCGAGCACCTCTACTGGGGGAAGTGGGCGGCGCTGACCCTCCTGCTCACGGTGTTGCTGGGGCTGCTGCTGGCTGTCCTGGGCCTGCTGTTCAACGTGAACCTGTGGTCGCGGCTCCCCCTCCTCCTGGGCGCCGGGTTCCTGGGCATCGTCGGCGTCTGCGCCATCGGGACCCTCTTCGCCGCCCTGCTGGTCCACGTTCGCGGCCGAGAGCTGCTCATGCCGCTGCTCCTGCTGCCCGTGGTGCTGCCGGTGCTGCTGGGCGGGGTGCGCCTGACGGAAGCCATCCTCATCGGCGCGCCCGGCGGGCGGCTGTGGCTCGGTGTCCTGGCCGTCTTTGATATCCTGTTCCTGCTGGTCGCTCCCGTGCTCTACACGGTAGTCCTGGAGGAGGCATGAGGTCGCCCGCCACCATCCTCGGCGCTGCCGCTTCTGTCCTGCTGGCGGCAGGGCTGTACGCCGGGCTCGTGGCTTCGCCCCCCGATGCCTTCCAGGGTGACTATGCGCGGATCATGTACGTGCACGTCCCCAGCGCCTTCGCCGCATACCTGGCGGTGGGCACCGTCTTCGTGGCCAGCCTCCTCTACCTGTGGCGCAGCCGCCTCCTCTACGACCACGTAGCGCACAGCGCCACCGAGCTGGCGACGCTCTTCACCGCCCTGGCCCTGGCGGGAGGGATGATCTGGGGAAAGCCGGTGTGGGGGACATGGTGGGCATGGGACGCGCGGCTGGTCACCACCGCCATGCTCTTCCTCATCTTCGCCGCCGCCCTGCTGGTGCGCGAGCTGGTCGAGGACCGGCAGCGGGGCGCGCGCCTGGCCGCCGTAGTGGGGATCATCGGCGCGCTGGACGTCCCGCTCATCCACTACTCCGTCGTCTGGTTCCGCACGCTGCACCAGGCGCCGTCGATCACCCGCGGGGAGATCAAGATGGCCCCACCCATGGTTGCCGCGCTGCTGGTGAACCTTCTGGCGTTCACGTTGCTCTACCTCTACCTGTTGCTGCAGCGCGTCCGCCTGGAGCGGCTGGAGGCCGCCCACAGCGCCGGGATCGAGCCGTGACGCCGCCTGTGGCCATCGCCCTGGCCTACGGTATTACCGCCGCCGCGCTCTTGCTTTACCTGCAGCGGCTGCGTCGCCGTCTGCGGCGCCTGGAGGCCGACCTGCAGGTGCAGCGCCGCTCCCCCCGCCCAGGAGGAACAGTGCCCTCGCCATGAGGCGGATACGCCTCCTCCTGGCGGCGGCTCTAGTCCTGGCGGCCCTGGCCTATGTGGTCGCCGGCGGGATCCGGGGCGCTGTGGTCTACTACCTAACCCCCAGCGAACTCCTGGCCCAGGGGGAGCGGGCGGCGCAGCGGGCGGTCCGCGTGGGCGGCCTGGTGGTGCCCGGGTCGAAGGTCTGGGATCCGACCGCCCGCCGGCTGGAGTTCAGCCTCACCGACGGCTCCACCACCGTGACCGTCCAGTACGTGGGCACCCCACCCGGCCTGTTCCGCGAGGGGCAGGGCGCCATCGCCGAAGGGATCTGGGAACCCGGTGGAGTGCTCCGGGCGCGCTCCATCATCGTCAAGCACTCGGAGGCGTACGCGCCGCCCTCCTCCGGGCCGTAGCCGGCGGCGCCATCAGCGTATGATCTCCTTCCTGGGCACAGCCGCCATCGCTACCGCCCTGCTCTCCGCGCTGGCCGGGCTGGTCTACCTGCTGCGCGGGCGGGCCAGGGAAGAGGTGGATCTGGTCCGCCGCGGGCATCGGGCGGTGGCGGTACTCTTTGTAGCCCTGACCGCCGCCGTCGCCCTGCTGGAGGCCGCGCTCGTTGGCCGTGACTTCTCCGTCCGGTACGTGGCGGCCAACATCGACCGGGCCACGCCCCTGCCCTTCCGCATCATCGGACTGTGGGGGGCCCTGGAAGGGTCAATTCTGCTGTGGGCATGGGTGCAGGCCGGCTACGCCGCCCTCGTCTCCATCCGCTACCGCAGCCGCCATACAGGGGTGCCCCTGGCCGTGGCCGTGATGGTGGGGATCACTTCCTTTTTCCTGCTGCTGATGCTCGGTCCGGCCAACCCGTTCGCCCGAATCTTTCCTCCGCCGCCAGACGGACGCGGCCTTAACCCTCTGCTGCAGAATCACCCGCTGATGGCCGTGCATCCCCCCTTCCTCTACCTGGGCTACGTCGGTTTCTCGGTCCCGTACGCCTTTGCTACCGCGGCGCTGCTGTCACGGAGCATGCGCGACGAGTGGATGGCCGTCACCCGACGCTGGACCGTGGCGGCGTGGTCCTTCCTCAGCGCCGGCATCGTCCTGGGCGCCTGGTGGTCCTACGAGGTACTGGGCTGGGGCGGCTACTGGGCCTGGGACCCCGTGGAGAACGCGGCCCTGATGCCCTGGCTGGTGGCCACGGCCTTCCTGCACTCGGTGATGGTGCAGGAGCGGCGCCGCCTCCTCCGCCTGTGGAATCACACTCTGGTCATCGTCACTTTCCTCCTCACCCTATTCGGCACATTCCTCACTCGCAGCGGCATCCTCGGCTCAGTGCACGACTTCACCCAGTCCCTGGTCGGCCCGATCTTCCTCCTGTTTATCGGCGCGGTCCTGATGTTTTCTGCAGGAGTTCTGCTACTGAGGCGAGACGAGCTGCGCGACGAGGGAACACTGCCCGCCTACCTCAGCCGGGAGAGCCTCTTCCTCCTGAACAACGTGCTGCTGTTGGTACTTGCCGCGACGGTCTTCATCGGAACGACCTTCCCTCTCCTGGCGGAGGCTGTGGCCGGCGTGCGCCTCAGTGTGGGCCCCCCGTACTTCAACCGGCTGGCTTTCCCGCTGGCGCTGGCCCTCCTGGTGGTGATGGCGGTGGCCACCCCCCTCCCCTGGGGGCCGGTCCCCCGGAGCGCCCTCCGCCGGTTGGCCCTCCCCGGGGCGGTCAGCCTGGTCTGCCTCCTGGTCCTGGCCGGAGCCGGGGTGCGCGGGGCCGCCCTGGGGGCGTTCGGTGTACTGGCCTTCGCGGCCGCGGCCCAGATCTCCGAATTCCACCGTGGAGCCCGTGAGCTCAGCCTCGCCACGGGGCGCCCCTGCCTCCTGGCCCTGCCGGCCCTCTTCGTCGTCAACCGCCGCCGCTACGGCGGCTACCTGGCGCACCTGGGGCTGGCGCTGGCCCTGGCCGGCGTCACCGCGTCCTCCGCCTACCGGGTAGAGAGCGACCACACCGTCCGGCGAGGCGACACCTTCCACGCCGGGAGCTACCTGCTGCGCTACGACGGTGCAGCGCTCCTGCGCCGGCCGGACAGGCTGGAGGTGATGGCAGCGATCTCCATCCTGCCGTCCGGCGCCATGGAGGCCTCACCCGGGCGCCCGGCGGCGGCGGTCCCGGCTGTGGTCACGCTATACCCGTCCGAGCGACTCTACCCCCAGCAACGCACGCCCATCCCCACTCCCGCGGTGCGGTCCACCTGGCGCGGCGACCTCTACCTGGTCCTGCTGGCGGTCGGCCCGGAGGGGGTGGCGGTGGTGAAGGCTATGGTCAACCCCCTGGTGTCCTGGATCTGGACCGGCGGGCTGCTCATGGCCCTGGCGGGCGTCATCAGCATATGGCCCAAGCGGCGCGGGTAACGCGGACGAGGTGGATAGTGCGGGCGGGGCGGAAGGTAGTGGCGCTGCGGATGCCGCGACCGGCTGCGCTCGCCATCCTGCTGGCGGCAATGGCTTCGGCCACCGCCGCGGCGCCGGTCGCCGGGCAGACGCCGGAACTGAAGTCCCGTGCGCCGGGGGCGGCCCAGAGGCCTGCGCTGGAACAGCGGGTGCCGGTGGCAGTGCAGACGCCCGGACTGGAACACCAGGTACGGGCAATCGCCTCCCGCCTGCGCTGCCCTGTCTGCCAGAACGAGAGCGTCGCCGATTCCCCCTCCCAGCTGGCCGGCCAGATGCGCGCCCTCATCCGGGCCAGGCTGGAGGAGGGGCAGTCTCCCCAGGAGATCATCGCCTACTTCGTCAGCCGCTACGGCGAGTGGATCCTGCTGGATCCGCCGCGGAAAGGGGTGGGCTGGATTCTCTGGAGCGCACCCGTGGCGGTCCTCCTGGCCGCCCTGGCGGCCGCAGGGGCCTTTCTCCGCCGCACCGTGCGACCGCAGAAGGCAGCAGACCGCCTGGAATCCGGCGCGCGCTAGCGCACCCCGGAATGTCGCTGCCACGCATTCTTGGGGTATCTGGTGATGCTGTGCGGGAACCCTTAAGTATCCGCAGTCTAGCAGGTGTTACAGAACTCGTCATGCTGAGCCAAGCCTCGGCACCGTACCTTTCGTCACACGTCCTCGCTCCTCCTCCAGGCGGCGGCTTGGCCCCCTCCATCTGCTCTCGCGCTCAGGGTCAGCCTGGCTGCGCACGGCCCGTGACCAAGGGAAGTACCCCCCTCAGATCGCAGATCACCGCGTCCGGCTCCTCCGTGTCCGCTCCGCTGTCCGCCCGGTCGGTGAGGAACGACCTGATCTTGATGACCAGTCCGTAACCGGCACGTCGCGCGCCGACCACATCGCGCGACACCGTGTCGCCCACGAACGCGCAGGCCGCTGGCGGGAGATCCAACCGTCGGGCGGCTTCCAGGAAAATCTGGGGGCTGGGCTTGCGGACACCCACGACCGAACTCACAACGACATGCTCGAAAAAGTGAGCTACCCCGTAGGCCCGGAGGTTTGCAGGGACCAAGCGGCGGCTGACGATGTTGGAAACCACCGCCAGGCGAAACCCGTGTTCCCGGAGGGCCTCTAGGACCGCAGGGGCCTCGGGACGGAGCCGTCGCACGTACGCGTGGTTCTCGTAGAAGAACGCCAGGTCTTCGGCCACCGCAGTCAGCCGGTCCCGCGGCAGCCGCCCGCCAGCACCGTCCGGGAAGACAAACTCCGTCCAGACGCGCTCAGCCTGTAACTCCAGGTCCGTCTCCTGGCGCCAGTGCTGGTACGCTGCCAGTCCCGCCTCAATGACCGCGTGCAGGTCCTGGGGGCTCAGCCCGGGGTGCAGGTCATGCCGCTCCAAGAGGGCCTGGACACCCCGAGCGGCCTCCCGCCGGACCCGGTCATCGTAGTAGATCTCTTCTAGCGTTCCGCCCAGGTCGAACACAACTGCGCGGATCGGGACAGGAGCCGGGTGGGTCAGCCTGCCCGGAGGGAAACTCGCCGGGATGTCCGCCACCTCCTCGCTTATCGCTCTCCTATCTGTGCGGGTTGCTGGGCCGTGGGCGCAGCCATCACTCTCTAGCGAGAACCCTCTTCAGCCATGGGACGCGTCGCCCGTCTCGAGAAAACAGGATGAAATCTTCAGCTGAGGCCCAGCACTGAGATGGTCCCACGCGTGGCTCCGCTAGGCAGGAGGCGTAGAGAAGTTCTCCCAGAACGCGGACGCCCACGATCCACGTCGCACCTGTGGGCATGACGGTCTCTACGTTGCATTCCGCAACCCATGCCCCCTCCGCTGCGTTCATCCCCAATCTAAGGGCTTCTGGTCTGATCCCCACCGCCCATGCTTCCGCTGCTCCCCCCATGGTCCGCTCAACAAACGCCAGCAGAGCGGAACCCAAAACGCTAACCCTATCGCCTCTCACTTCGACGATATTGATGGGCGGACTGCCCAGGAACTCAGCAACAAACCGATTGACCGGTTCGCGGTAGACCTCCATCGGTTCTCCTACCTGCTCCACCACACCTTCCCTCATCACTCCAACCATGGTGCCCAGGGTCATGGCTTCCAACTGATCGTGAGT
>JAVKIA010000019.1 GCA_031459715.1 Armatimonadota bacterium
CCCCGCCTCGTCGCCGACCCCCGGGGGAAGGGCCAGCATGTCGGCGGCGGTGATCTCCGCAGGGACCAGCGCATACTCGCACAGGCCGCCGGGCGTAAGGCGCGTGCGCTGCCAGGCGGGACAGTGCACGTACTGGCCCCGGCGGCAGGCGCGACAGCGCAGGCAGGGCGCGTGGTGGTGAACGAAAACCCGTGCACCCGGCTCCAGGGCCACCCCCTCGCCAGCAGCCACCACCTCGCCCACCGGCTCGTGCCCCAGCACCAGCGGAGCCTTGCGCCTCATATACCAGGCCAGCGTTTCGCTGCTGCACAGCCCGCAGGCACGGATGCGCACCAGTGCCTCCCCCGGGCCTGGGGCGCGCAGGGGGACGGTCTCCAGCCGGAGGTCGTCCGGGCCGTGGAAGACGGCGGCGCGGGTCGCGGCGGGTAGCGTCAGCACCACTCCGCCGCCTCGGGCATGATGGCCACCTTCACCGGACCACCGCGGTCCAGCTCCTGGAAAACGCCGACGATCTCGTCCAGGGGGCGCACGGCGCTGATGATGGGCCGGACGTCGATGCGCCTCCCGGCGAGCCAGTGGTAGGCCTCGGTGACGTCGGCAGGCGTGTAGTGAAACGCGCTCACCAGGTCCACCTCGCCGTAGTGCAACAGCGCGGCGTCGAAGGTGACCCGGCTGCCGCCGGCCAGCCCGCCGAAGAGCAGGACCTTCCCGCCGGGGCGCACCCATTCCGGCGCCTGCTCCCAGATGTGGTCGGTCCCGGTGGACTCCACCACCACGTCAGGGCGCGCCCCCAGAGCGTCCTCCACCTGCAGGGGAATCTCCCCCTGCTCGATCTCCACCGGTGCCCCGCCAAGCTCCGCCGCCAGCCGCAGCCGCTCCGGGCGCCGTCCCACCGCGGCGATGCGGTGCCCCAGGACCCGGCCGGTCAGCACCTGCAGCAGGCCGATGGCCCCCAGGCCCACCACCGCCACGGTGGATGGGACGGACAGCCCCAGCCGCCGCCACCCGTGGAGGACGCAGGCCAGAGGCTCCAGGAAGGCCGCCTCGATGTAAGAGAGGTCCGCCGGCTTGGGCAACAGGTGGCGCGCCACCACCGCAGGGGAAATCAGCAGGTAGTCGGCGTAGGCGCCCAGGACGATGTCCCGGAACAGGCGCTCACAGTGGTTCTCCGCCCCGGCACGGCAGGCGCGGCAGGTGCCGCAGGGCGCCGTGGGCACCAGCATGACCGCATCGCCGGGGGCGACCCCATCCACACCGGAGCCCACGGCCACCACATCGCCGGCGCACTCGTGCCCGAAGGGGCCCGCCGGCAGGCGGGGATGCCCGCGACGGTACGTCTTCAGGTCGGTGCCGCAGGTGAGCGCCGCGCGCACGCGCAGCAATACCTCGCCCGGACCAGGACGCGGCACCGGCCGCTCCTCAATGGTGATCACGCGCGGGGATTTCAGGACCGCCTGGCGCAAACGGGGTTACCCGTCCCCCGTCTCCACGGGAAGCTGCTGGTTCATCCACTCAATGATACCGCCGCGGAGGTTCAACGCCTCCCTGTACCCGGCGCCGCGCAGCAGCCGGACCACCTCCGCGCTGCGCGAGCCGACGGCGCAGTGGACCAGGACCGGACGCTGCGGGTCGATCTCCGTCAGCCGCTGCGACACCTCCCCCTTGGGGATGAGCACGGCGCCGGGAATGCGGGCCAGCACCCACTCCCACGGTTCGCGCACATCGATCAACTGCGCTCCCTCCTGCAGCAGGCGGTAGGCTTCCTCGGGTTCGACCTCGGGGACCACCTCGCCGTCGCCGGCTGGGGCAGCGTGCCGCCCGGGCAGGCCGCAGAAGGCCTCGTAGTCGATCAGCGCGGTGATGGTGGGGTGGTCGCCGCAGACCGGGCAGTGGGGATTGCGGGCCCAGCGGACGACGCGAAACTCATTCTCCAGCGCGTCGAACAGGAGGAGGCGGTTGACCAGCGTCCGCCCGCAGCCCAGAAGCACCTTCACTGCCTCGGTGGCCTGCAGCGTGCCCATGAAGCCGGCCAGCGCTCCCAGGATGCCGCCCTCGGCGCAGGAGGGGACGACCCCCGGCGGCGGCGGCGTGGGGAAGAGGCACCGGTAGCACCCATACCCCGGCAGATACGTCGTGGCCTGCCCCTCCCACCTCAGGATGCTGGCATCGACCAGGGGCTTCTTGAGGAAGACGCAGGCATCGTTGACCAGGTAGCGGGTGGGGAAGTTGTCGCTGCCGTTAATGACCAGGTCGAAGTCCCGGATGATCTCCAGCGCGTTCTCCGAGCTAAGCGTGGTCTGGAACGGGACGACCCGCACATCGGGGTTGAGGGCCTGCAGCGTGCGCGCGGCCGACTGAGTCTTGGGCCGGCCCAGGTCCCCCGTAACGTGCAGGATCTGGCGGTGCAGGTTGTTGAGCTCAACGCGGTCCCCATCCACGATGCCGATGGTGCCCACGCCGGCCGCCGCCAGGTAGAGTGCGGCCGGGCTGCCCAGGCCGCCGGCGCCCACCACCAGGACGCGGCTCTCCATCAGGCGCCGCTGCCCGGCCAGGCCCACCTCCTGCAGGATGATCTGGCGAGAGTAGCGGTCCATCTGCTCTCGAGAGAGCAGTGGGGCCTGTCGATTCTGCACCTGCGTGCTCATCTTTCGCAGAGACTACAATGACAGACGCCGGAAAGCGGTGTCAAGGAACGCCGGTCTCCCGCTGCACCAGTTCGCGGTAAGCCTGTCGCAGCCTGGCGGTCACCTCTCCGGGAGCGCGGCGCCATTCCTGGTCGATCTGCCCCACCGGGAGGACCTGGATTCCGGTGCTGGTTATGAAGGCCTCCGCGGCCGCCGGGAGGTCGCTCAGGCGCAGCGCTACCTCGCGACAGGGGATCTCCAGGGCGCGGCAGAGGTCCAGCACGGCGGCGCGGGTCACCCCCTGCAGAATCCAGGTGTCTGCGGGGTGGGTCCGCACCACCCCGTCGATCACCGCAAAGAAATTGGCCGCGGTGCACTCGGTGATGGTTCCCTCCGGCCTGTACAGCAGCGCCTCCTCCGCTCCCGCCCGCGCCGCCTGCTCCCGCGCCAGCACGTTGGCCAGCAGCGCGGTGGTCTTGATGTCACAGCGCGCCCAGCGCAGGTCCGGGTGGGTGATGAGGCGTGCGCCCCGGGTGGCGAGTCCCTCATCCGGTGGCGGGGCCTCCCGCAGGGTCATGATCAGCGTGGGCCGCGCCCCCCGGGGGAAGGCGTGCTGCCTCGCAGCGGTCCCCCGGGTGACCTGGATGTAGAGGACGCCCTGGGTCAGGCCGGAGGTGGCCAGCAGCCGCTGCGCCTCTTCGGCGATCTCGGCCAGGGGCAGCGGGGGGGCCAGGTCGATGGCCTGCAGGCTGCGGGCCAGCCGCTCCAGGTGGGGTCCGAGGCGGAAGTACCTGCCGCGCTCGAAGTGGACGACCTCGTAGACGCTGTCCCCGAACTGCAGCCCGCGGTCCTCCACCGAGACGCGGGCCTCCTCGATGCTGCTGATGGCACCGTTGACGTAGGCGAGCCCTGACACGGTTCACGCTCCTTTCGCCACCAGATGCAGCCCGGTGGAGATTCCCGCGCACCGCCACGACGCCCGGACGGTGCACGCGTGCCGTCCGGGCGAACCCTCAGCCACCCAGGTAGGCCCGGCGCACCCGCTCGTCGGCCACCAGCTGCGCCGGCGGCCCCTCCAGGGCAATGGTACCGGTCTCCAGCACGTAGGCGTAGTGCGCCACCCGCAGGGCCATGTGGGCGTTCTGCTCCACCAGCAGGATGGTGGTGCCTCCGGCGCTGATCTGGGCCAGGACGTCGAAGATGTTACGCACCAGCACCGGGGCCAGCCCCATGGACGGCTCGTCCAGGAGCATGAGCCGGGCGCGGC
Source organism: Armatimonadota bacterium (assembly GCA_031459715.1). Lineage (NCBI taxonomy): Bacteria > Bacillati > Candidatus Sysuimicrobiota > Candidatus Sysuimicrobiia > Candidatus Sysuimicrobiales > Candidatus Humicultoraceae > Candidatus Humicultor > Candidatus Humicultor tengchongensis. The sequence goes on from JAVKIA010000019.1 coordinate 3,892, forward strand.
GCATCAGCGCCCGACCCAGGGCCAGCATCTGCTGCTCCCCACCCGAGAGCGTGGCCGCCAGCTGGTGGCGCCGCTCGGCCAGCCTGGGCAGGATGGTGAAGACCCGCTCCAGGTCGGCGGCCACTCCCGCCGCATCCCGTCGCCCCCAGGTGGCCAGGCGCAGGTTCTCCAGGACGGTGAGGTTGGCGAAGATCCCCCGGCCTTCGGGGACGTGGGCGATGCCCCGCTCGACGATCTGGTGGGCCGGCACCCCCTTCAGGTCCGATCCGGCGTAAACGATGCGCCCCCGTTCCACGGGCACCAGCCCGGAGATAGCCCGCAGGGTGCTGGACTTGCCCGCACCGTTGGCGCCGATGAGGGTGACCACCTGCCCCTCCTCCACACGCAGGGAGATACCCTGGACGGCGCGGATGTTCCCGTAGGAGACCCACAGGTCCTCCACCCAAAGCAGCGGGAACGCGCCGCCCATCAGGCCACCGCCTCGCCCAGGTATGCCTCGATCACCCTGGGGTGGCGCTGGATCTCCGCCGGGGAGCCCTCGGCGATGGTGGCCCCGAAGTCCAGCACCGTTATGCGCTCGCAGATCCCCATGACCACGCGCATCTGGTGCTCGATCAGGACCACGGTCAGCCCGAACCGTTCCCGCACCCAGCGGATGTGGTGCAGCAGCGAGTCGATCTCGCTGGGGTTCATCCCTGCTGCCGGCTCGTCCAGCAGGAGCAGGACGGGCTCGCAGGCCAGGGCCCGGGCGACCTCCAGGCGCCGCTGTTCTCCATAGGGCAGGCCGCTGGCCGGGATGTCCGCGTAGCGGCCCAGGTGGAACACCTCCAGCAGTTCCAGCGCCCGGCGGCGGACCTCCTCCTCCGCACGCTGCACACCCCCGCTGCCCAGCGCGGCTGCCCACAGCGGATAGCTCACCCGGGCATAGCGGGCGATGCGTACGTTGTCCAGCACGGAGAGATCCTTGAACAGCCGGATAGTCTGGAATGTCCGGGCAATCCCTCTGCGGATGATCTCGTGAGCCGGCCGGCCCACCAGCTCGCGTCCCCGGAAGACGATACTGCCGGAGGTGGGTCGGTAGACTCCGGTGATCAGGTTGAACACCGTGGTCTTGCCAGCACCGTTGGGTCCGATGATGCCCACAATCTCTCCCGGAAAGACCTCCAGGTTGAAGTCCCAGACCGCGCGCAACCCGTCGAAGTAGTGGGTCAGTCCGCGCACGGCCAGCAGGGGCTGGCCGCCGGCGGCGGGGACCGGGACCGGAAGCCCGGCAGCCGCGGGCCGTTGCGGCTCGGCCGCTGCAGGGCTCATCCCCGCAGGGACCACCGTCGCTTCTGGAGCCCGCGCGCCTGCCCCCCGCCCCGGGTCTGCGGCTGCCTGAGCCAGCGCCGCCTGGATCCCTTCCGGACGCTCCTCGGGCGGTACGAGAACCTTCACTTCCCGCAGGCCCATCATGCCCCGCGGGCGGAAGATCATCAGCAGCACCAGCAGCAGCGGCCCGATCACCCACCGCCAGACCTGCAGCGGCCGCAGCAGCTCCAGGACCACGGTGAAGGTCGCCGCCCCCAGCACAGACCCGGTGAGGCTGCCGATGCCCCCCAGGTACACCATGACCAGCACGTCTGTGGACTTGAGGATACCGAAGGAGCGGGGGTTGATGAACTGGAGGACGTGGGCGAACAGCCCGCCGGCCACTCCGGCGAAGAACGAGGAGAGCATGAAGGTCATGACCTTGACCTGGCGGGTGTTCACGCTGACCAGCGCTGCGGCGGTCTCGTCCTCCCGGATAGCCTGCGTCCCCCGGCCGAAGTTGGAGTAGATGTAGTTGCGCAGGACGAACAGGGTGAGCACCACCCAGACGTACACCCAGGCGACGCTGGTCAGCCGGGGCATGCCCATCAGGCCCCGCGGCCCGCCCACGGCCTCGATGTTCTCCAGCACGCTCTTCACGATCATGTTGAAGGCCAGGGTGACGATGGCCAGGTAGTCGCCACGCGTCTTGAACGAGGGGACGGCCACCACCAGGCCGGCCAGGGAGGCGGCCAGGCCGCCCACCACCACGGCCAGGGGGAAGACCAGCGTCCCCCACTCCCGGGGGAAGACCCACAGGGTCATCAGGGAGGCCCCGTAGGCGCCCACGGCCATGAAGGCGGCGTGCCCCACCGAGAACTCCCCCATGTACCCGTTGACCAGGTTGAGGCTGGCGGTGAGGATGATGTTGATCCCCACGTACATCAGGACCTGTTGCTGGTAGAGGTTGAGCAGCCCCCACCGCGGCAGGAGCACCGCCAGGGGCAGAAAGGACAGGGCGATAAGGAATCCGCGCCAGCGCCGCACCGACGGTCACACCTTCATGGCCACCGGACGGCCCAGGATGCCCGTCGGCCGGAAGATCAGGAAGACCAGCAGCAGGGAGAAGGCGACGAAGTCCCGGTAGGTCGACGGCAGGAGGATGGGGGTGAAGATCTCCACAGCCCCCAGGATGTAGCCGCCGATCATCGCCCCGCGGATGTTCCCGATGCCCCCCACCACCGCGGAGATGAAGGCCCACCAGCCGATACGGATGCCCATGTAGGGATCGATGGTGTAGGCCATTCCGTAGAGGACTCCGCCCACGGCGGCAATGGACGCCCCCAGGGCGAAGGTCAGGGTGATGATCCGGTCCACCGGGACGCCCATCAGCGGTGCGGTGAACTTGTCCCAGGAGACCGCGCGCATGGCCATCCCCGTCATGGTCCGGCGCACGATGGCATCCAGCAGCAGCATCACCAGCGCCGAGAGGACGATGGTCTGGGCCTGGACGGTAGAGATGACCACGCCGCCCAGGACGATACGCCCCACCGGCACCAGAGGTGGGAGGAACCGGGGCTCGGGCCCGATGGTGGCCAGGGTGAAGTTCTCCAGGAACAGCCCCACGCCCAGAGCGGTGATCACCGCAGAGACCCGCGGCGCCTGGCGCAGCGGCTTGTAGGCCACGCGCTCGATCACCGCCGCCAGCGTGGCCGTCCCCAGCACCGCCGCCAGCAGTGTGGCCAGGAACACCGGGACCGCCCCCAGGTGCAGTGTCGAGCCCAGCAGGGCCACCCCCACGAAGAACGCGATATAGGTGCTGACCATGAAGATGTCCCCGTGGGCGAAGTTGATCATGGTGAGGATGCCGTAGACCATGGTGTAGCCCAGGGCGATGAGCGCGTAGACGCTGCCCACCTGCAGAGCGTTGAGAAGGTACTGAACGGCCAGGCCCACGGCCCCCGCCTATCTTCCCCCCCGCACGGCCGGGGGCTCCCCCGGCCGGCTGCGCCGGACGGGAGAGCCCCCGCGTCTTCCCTTAAGGCTGCGCGGTGGAGTGATAGCGGAACTTACCCTCCCTGATCTGGATGATCACTGCGCTCTTCACCGGATCCCCGGTCCCCTTGAACTGCATCACGCCGGTCACCCCCTCGTACTGGGTGATGCCGGCCAGCGCGTCCCGCACCGCCTGGCGGTCCAGCCGCCCCGCGGCCCGGATGGCCTGGAAGGCCAGGCCGAAGGAGTCGTAGGTCAGCGCCGCCACGTCGTCGGGGGTCTTGCCGTACTTGCTCTCGTAGGCCTTGATGAAGGCCTGAGCCTTGGGCGTGGCGATGTCGGTGGCGTAGTGGGTGGTGAAGTACAGGCCCTCGCAGTCCTTGCCGCACAGGGTAATCAGCTCCAGGTTGCCCCAGGAGTCGCTGCCGAAGATGACGCCGGCAAAACCCAGGCGGCGCGCCTGCTGCACCTGCAGGGGTACCTCGCTGTAGTAGTTGGGCAGGAAGAGGGAGTCAGCGCCCGCCGCGCGGATCTTGGTGAGCTGAGAGGAGAAGTCCTTGTCGCCGGTGGTGTAGGTCTCGAAGGCGACCACGGAGACGCCGGCAGCCTCGATGGTCTTCTTGTACACCTCGGCAATGCCTTTGTTGTACTCGGAGGCCACGTCGTAGAGCACCGCGGGCTTGGTGGTCTTCAGTTCCTGCAGGGCGAACTTGGCCGCCACCACTCCCTGGAAGTCGTCTATGAAGGCGGCGCGGAAGACGAACTTCTTGGGCTGGCCGGTGGCGGCGTCGATGGTGGTCTTCACCGCGGTGGACCAGGGGCTGATCATGGGCAGTTTGGCCGACTCGGCCACCTCCGCAGCCGGGATGGCGTTGCGGCTGGCGTTGGGCCCGATCATGAGCAGCACGCCGGCGGTATTCAGCTTGTGGGCTGCCGCGGCGGCGGACTCGGCCTTGTCCTCGTTGTCCTCCACCAGCAGCTCCACCCGGTACTTCCGGCCGCCCACGTCCAGTCCGCCGGCGGTGTTCACCTCCGCCACGGCCAGCTCGGCGCCGTTCTTGCAGGAGGCGCCCACCACCGGGATGCCTCCGGTGAGCTCGGCGTTCAGGCCGATGCGGATCACCGCGGGCGCCGGTGCCCGTGTGCGGGCAACCAGCACCACGACGACGGCTGCCACGACCACGATGACAGCCGCGACCAGCAGAGACCGCGTCCTCATGAAGATCACCCCCTGCTATCGTCTGCCGTGCTCGATCCACAGGTGGGAGGGAGTGCCTGGCGCTGCCGTGGGAGGGCCTGCCCCGCGCTGCGCCGGCACGGCTACTGAACTCAATGCTCGCATGGCGCCCCTCGTCCCGTCAAAGGGAAGGAAAGGGAGTCTCCGGATTCGGGGCGGCCTCCCGGTGCCGGGGCAGGGTCCGGCCTGGCGCCGCCGTCAGCCCGGGATGCCTCCCCGCGATCCGCTCCGGTAGGCCAGCACCGCCCGGGCCTGCTCGTCGGCGTGGTAACTCGAGCGCACCAGCGGGCCGGACTCGACGTACTTGAAGCCGCGGCGCAGCCCTTCGTCACGGAGGCTGCGGAACTCCTCCGGCGTGTAGTAGCGGTCGATGGGATGGTACCCGGGCCCTGGCCGCAGGTACTGCCCCAGCGTCAGGATGTCAACGTCGACGGCCCGCAGGTCTTCCATGGTCTGCAGCAGTTCCTCCCAGGTCTCCCCCATCCCCAGGATGATCCCGCTCTTGGTGAAGCAGGTGTACCCCCACTCCTTCACCCGACGCAGCAGCTCCAGGGAGCGGTCGTAGCTGCCGCCGTGGCGCACCACCTTGAACACCCGGCGGACGCTCTCGATGTTGTGGCCGAGAATCTCCGGGTCGGCCTCCAGCACGGTGCGCAGCGCGGCGGCGTCTCCCTTGAAGTCGGGGACCAGCACCTCCACGGTGCAGCCGGGGAAGATTTCCCGGATACTGCGGATGGTCCGGGCGTAGATGCCGGCGCCGCCGTCTCTCAGGTCGTCGCGGTTCACCGAGGTGATCACGGCGTGACGCAGCCCCATGGCCGCCACGGCGCGGGCGACCCGCTCCGGCTCCTGCACGTCCAGCTCGGTGGGCAGCCCGTGGGCGATGGCGCAGTAGGCGCAGTTGCGGGTGCACAGGTTGCCCAGGATGAGGAAGGTGGCGGTGCGGCGCCCCCAGCACTCGCCGATGTTGGGGCAGCGCGCCTCCTCGCAGACGGTGTGCAGGGTCTGCGTGCGCATGATGCCCACCAGGTCCTGGTAGGCGCCACCCCCAGGCAGCCGGACTTTGAGCCATGCAGGCCGGCGCGCCCCATCAAGCGGAGGGACGGAAGGCGAGACCTGGGGTGGCGGGAGGGAACGAGTTTCACCGGGAGCGAGGGCCATGGTTACAGGTCCGTGACCGCGGCCTGGCCGCCCCGGAAGCCTTCCAGCCGGGCCTTGATGTGGTTTAGGAACCGGTCGGCCACCGCGCCGTCAAAGACACGGTGGTCGAAGGAGAGCCCCAGGTGCATGATGGAGCGGATGGCGATGGCCTCACCCCAGGGTGCCGCTTCGCCCCGCCCGTCGCCGCGACCCCCGACCACCACCGGCCGCCTGACAATGGCATCGGTGGCCAGGATGGCCGCCTGGCCGGGGAGGATGATGGGCATCGACCAGATCGAGCCGAAGATGCCGGGATTGGTGATGGTGAACGTCCCGCCCTCCACGTCCTCCAGGGTCAGCTTACCCTCGCGGGCCCTGCGGCTGAGGTCCTCCAGATCCCGGGCTATGCCCAGGAGCGACTTCTGATCGGCGTCCTTGATCACCGGAACGATCAGGCCGTCCTCCAGGGCCACCCCGACGCCGATATTTACCCGGCCCCGCAGCAGGACGCCCTCCTCGGTCCAGGTGGAGTTGACCACGGGGAAGGCGCGCAGCGCCTCCGCCGCGGCCCGCACGAAGAAGGCGGTGTAGGTGAGGGCCACCCCGTGACGCTGCCGCCACTCGTCCTTGTACTTCTCCCGCCAGTCCACGACCCCGGTCATATCCACCTCGATCACGCCGTAGGCATGCGGGATCTCCCGCTTGGACTGGGCCATGCGCTGGGCAATGGTGCGTCGCAGCGGGGAGAGCTTGAGCAGCCGGTCGCCGGGAGCAGCCGCGGGGGTGGGGACGGCCGGCGCGGGGGCCACCGGCGGCCCTGCGGGTGAAGGGGCGGCAGCCGGCGGCGTGGCGGGGGAGACCACCGCCGGCGCAGTCTCCCGCTGGGCCACGTACCTGAGCAGGTCCTCCTTGGTGACCCGCCCGCCCGCCCCGCTGCCGCGGAGCTGCTCCACCTCGGCCAGGGGAATCCCGTGTTCTTCCGCCAGGCGGCGGACCAGCGGGGAGAGCCTGGCACCGGCCTGCCGCGGGGGCGGCGCACCCGCCGGGGGCGCAGAGGGGACGGGCCCCGCAGCCCCCGCCCCCACGGGTTCCCCCGCCGCCACGGGCTCGGCCGCTTCGACTTCCATCAGGGCGATGGGCGTTCCCACCTCCCTGGTCTCACCCTCAGGCACCAGGATCTCTTTCAGGATGCCGCCATAGGGCGAGGGCATCTCCACGTTGACCTTGTCCGTGATGATCTCGACCAGAGGCTCAAACCGCTCCACCCGGTCGCCGGGCTGCTTCAGCCAGCGGCCGATGGTCCCCTCGAATGTGGACTCGCCTAGCTGGGGCAGCTTTATCTCAACGGGCATGCCGGGCCCCCGGGGTCATGGTCCCATTCTACACAACTCGGTCCAGGAAGGCTCAGTAGGCCGCCAGATGGCGCATGGCTGCGGCGATGCGGGCCTGGTCGATGTAGAACCACTCCTCCAGCGGCTTGCTGTAGGGAATGCCGGGCACGTCGGGCCCGGCCAGGCGCATAACCGGAGCGTCCAGGCTGTCGAAAGCCTCCTCGGCGATCAGGGCGGCGATCTCCGCGCCGTAGCCGCAGAACCGGTTGTCCTCGTAAACGATCAGCGCGCGGCTGGTCTTGGCCACGGAGGCCAGGATGGTGTTCTTGTCCAGCGGCTTGAGCGAGCGCACGTCCACCACCTCGGCGCTGATGCCCTCTGCCGCCACCACCTCCGCCGCCCGCAGCGCCTCGTGCAGCATCCAGCCGAAGGCGAAGACGGACAGGACGCTGCCCTCACGGCGCACCGCCGCGGGGCCGAGGGGCACCGTGTAGTCCCCCTCGGGGACCTCCCCCCGGACAATCCGGTAGGCGCGCTTGTGCTCCAGGAAAAGTACGGGGTCGGGGTCACGCACCGCGCTCTTGAGCATGCCCTTGGCGTCGTAGGGGGTAGACGGCGCCACCACCTTCAGCCCCGGGACGTGGGCGTAGAAGGACTCGACGGACTGGGAGTGATAGAGGGCCGTGCCGTGGGAGCCACCGTAGGGAGCACGGAAGACCACCGGGCAGCCGTAGCTGCCGTTGGAACGGTAGCGCATCCGCGCCGCTTCGCTGACGATCTGGTTGAAGGCCGGGTGGATGAAGTCGGCAAACTGGAACTCGGCGATGGGCAGCAGGCCGTTGGCGGCCATGCCGATGGCCACCCCGGCGATGGAGGACTCGGCCAGGGGGCTGTCGATGACCCGATCTTCTCCGAACTTCTCGTACAACCCCATGGTCACACCGAAGACGCCGCCTTTACGGCCTACATCCTCCCCCAGGACAACCACGCGCTCGTCTCGAGCCATCTCCTCGTGGTGGGCCTGGTTCAGGGCATCGACGTAGCGCAGCTCAGGCATCGCCCTCACCCCCCCCACTTGCCGGCGGGAGACAGCCAGGGATGCGGCGGGTGTGGCCCGGGGATCTGGCCGTCGGGATCGTAGAACGCGGGGTCCCGCTGCGTGGCGAACAGGTGCTGCTCGGCAGTGGCGGGATCGGGGAGCGGCTCGGCCTCGGCGGCGTCGGTGGCCTCGTCGATCTCCCGCTTGATCCGGGCCATCAGAGCCTGATAGCGCTCTTCGGTGAGCAGGCCGACGCTCTCCAGATAGGCCCGGAAGGTCAACAGGGGATCGCGCTGGCGAGCAGCCTCGATCTCCTCCCTGGGGCGGTAGCGTTCCTGCTGGTCGTCGCTGGAGTGCGACCCCAGCCGCTGAACGCGGTACTCGATGAGCGTGGGGCCGTCCCCGCGCCTGGCCCGCTCGTGGGCCTCCTTGGCCACGCGGTAGCACTCCAGCACATCACTGCCGTCGGCCACCACACCCGGCATTCCGTACCCGGCAGCACGGGCGGCGATGTTCTCCCCGGCTACCTGCTTGCGTAGCGGGACGGAGATCGCATAGAAGTTGTTCTCCACCACGAAGATCACCGGCAGCCTGTAGATCCCCGCCCAGTTCAACGATTCGTGCCAGTCGCCCTGGCTGGTACCGCCGTCACCGATGGCCACCATGGTGATCTCGCCGGTCCTGCGCAGCTTCGCCGCGTAGGCGATGCCCACAGCATGAGGGTACTGGGTGCCCACGGGGCTGCTGGTGGAGAGGATCTTCAGGCGGGGGTGGCTGTAGTGGCCGGGCATCTGGCGGCCGCCGCTGCTGGGGTCGGTGGCGCGGGCAAACAGCCCCAGCAGCATCTCCCTGGGCGTCATCCCCTTGACCAGGCAGGCGGCCACCGACCGGTAGAAGGGCACGAACCAGTCACGCTGCCGGTCCATTGCCCACATGGCTCCCACCTGGCAGCCCTCGTGCCCGGGCCCGGAGATGACGAACATGGCCTTGCCTGCCCGCTGCAGGACCCACATGCGGTCGTCCAGCGCCCGGGCCAGAGCGATGTAGTAGTACATGTCCAGCACGTCCTGGTCGCTCAGACCCAGGGCTGCGTGGCGGGCTGCAGTCCTGGTCTCGTGCAACACCATACGGCTCCCCCCGTCAGATGTGAATGGCCCGGCCCAGCGCGTCCAGGGCCGCTTCCTTCAGCGCCTCGGCCAGGGTGGGGTGCGAGTGCACGGCGCGCCCCAGCTCATAGACGGTCCCCTCCAGGGATCTGACCGCGACGCCCTCCGCCAGCAGCTCCGTGACGCCGAACCCGACCATGTGTATGCCCAGAATCTCCCCCACCCGGGCGTCGGCCACCACCTTCACCAGCCCCTCGGTGGCGTCCTCGATGGTAGCCTTGGAGTTGGCCTGGAAGGGGAAGCGCCCCACCCTCACCTCGCGGCCGCTCTCCCTGGCCTGCTGCTCGCTCAGCCCCATGGTGGCCACCTGGGGGATGGAGAACGTCGGCCGGGGGATGGCCTGGTAGTCGATGGACGGAGGCGAGGCTCCGGCGATGGACTCGGCCACAAACACCGCCTCCTCGGAGGCCACGTGCGCCAGGCGGAAGGGTCGCCCCAGGACGTCCCCGATGCCGAAGATGGTCGGGGTGGCCGTGCGCAGGTTCGCGTCCACCTGCACCGCCCCCTGCTCGATCACCACCCCCGCCTCCTCCACAGCCAGCTCCCGATAGACCGGAGCCCGCCCCACCGCCACCAGCAGGTAGTCCGCGGCGATGGTGGTGGTCTGGTCGCCTTTGCGCAGGGTGATGGCCAACCCGTCGCCGCGGTACTCGACGCGCTCCGCCGTCGACTCCGTGTGCACCTGGATCCCGCGCCGCTCGAAAGACCGCTGCAGCTGCCGGCCGATCTCCTCGTCCTCCAAAGGCAGCAGCGTCGGCAGCAGCTCCACCAGCGTCACCTCGGCTCCGAAGGCGCGGAAGACGCTGGCCATCTCCACCCCTACCGGCCCGGCACCCAGGATGGCGATGGCCCGCGGCACCTCCTTCAGGTCCAGCGCCGCGGTGCTGTCGATGATGCGCCGGTTGTCAATGGCAATCCCCGGGACGCTTCGTGGCGCGGAACCGGTGGCGATCATGAAGTGCTTCCCCCGCAGCGCGGTCTCCGACCCGTCCGCCAGGGCCACCGCCACCTCGGTCCTGCTCAGGAAGCGGGCCTCCCCGTGGAAGACGTCGACCCGGTTCTTGCGCAGCAGGTACTGGGTGCCCTTGTAGAGTTTCTCCACCACGCGCCGCTTCCTGGCGTGCACCGCGGCCAGGTCCACAGCCAGGTCACCGGTGGCGATCCCCAGGTCCCGGCCCCGGCGCAGCTCGTCCAGGACCCCGGCCACGTAGAGCAGCGCCTTGGTGGGGATGCAGCCGTAGTGCAGGCAGGTGCCGCCCACCTTGTCCCGCTCCACCACCGCCGTGCGCAGTCCAAGCTGCGCGGCGCGGATGGCCCCCACGTAGCCGCCCGGTCCTGCGCCGATGACCACCAGGTCATAGGGTTCGGGCATGTGCTCTCCTCTCTATCCTCCCACTCCTGTCCGCCGTCATACCCTCAATGCACCTCTCGTCCCGGCAGTTGGGAGAGCAGCTTGAGGTAGCGCGGCACGAGGCTACTTCCCCACACGGATGCGGATGATATGGTGACCGGTCGCCCCCTCCGGCAGCGGGGGCGAGGGCTGCGCCGTCTGCAGGGCCCCGGTGCCGTCGCGCGCCCGCACCCGCACCCGGTACTCCCCCGGTGCCGCCGGCGTCCACACCACCGCCCACAGCACCCAGGTATACGGCCCCAGCGGCGCCTTGACCTGCGCTGCCAGCCAGGCCCTGCCGTCGTCCGGGGAGACCTCCACCGCCCGGATCCTCCGGGCGCCGGCGTAGGCCACCCCGCCCAGGCCCACCTCCTCCCCGGCCTTCGCCCGCAGCGGGGAAGGGATGGTGAACTTGGACATGGTCTGCACCACCGCCTGGTCGCTCCACCCCGAGCGCTCCCAGAACCCCTGGAAGTCGAAATCGGCCGCCTCGATCCGGGTGATCCACTTGGGATTCTTCATCCCAAACAACCCCGGCACCAGCAGCCGCAGCGGGAAGCCGTGCCTGGGCGGCAGGGGCTCGCCGTTCATCTCGTAGACGAGCAGGGTGTCGGGATGCAGCGCTTCGGCCACCGGCAGCGATTCCGTGTAGCCGTCGGCGCAACGGAAGACCAGCTTGATGGCAGTGGGCGGCAGGCCTCCGGCCCTGGCCACCACGTCACGCAGCCGGACTCCGCGCCAGTAGGCGTTGCCGATCAGGTCGCCGCCGACCTCGTTGCTGATGCACTCCAGGGTGTGCGGCCGGCGCACCGCAGGCATGGCCTTGAGCTCGTCCAGGCCCATCACCAGCGGGCGGTCCGGCCGCACTGCGACCTCCAGCCGCCAGCGATCGGCCCGCAGCACAGGGTCGAGTCCCGGCGGGTTCTTGCTCACCACATAGAACTGGTCGGTGGGTGTGACCTCCGGTGGCAACCCGCGCACGCGGGTAAAGGGACTCTGAGCGGTGACGGCGGGCCCTCCGGCCGCGGCGGCCCGCTCCTGCGCGGTGGGGGATATTGCGCCCAAACGTCCGGGCGCGCCGGGAGGTGCTGCGGCGGATGGTCTGAGCGCGGCCAGCCACTGCCACAGGCTCGCTCCCGTCAGCGTCCCCAGAGCCAGAGCCAGCCAGCGGCCCAGCAGCTCCCGGCGGGTACGGCTGTCCCCGCCGGCGGGGCCAAAACGGCGGGCGGGGGGCCACAGGACCGCCCCGGTCACCAACAGGGCGAACAGGCCCGCGTAAACGGCCAGCGCGCCCAGAATCCGGGCAGCAACGGAGGTGGGGTCGGGCTCGAGCACCCCCATGCCCTGCAGCCGGCCGCGCATGTACTCGGCGCCCGGGGTGAAGGTCAACCCCACGAGCGGCACAAATGCGGCGAGAAATGCGACCAGAAACCTGGTCGCAGCGACCCGGGCCGCGCTGCCGCCGCCTTCCGGTGCGCCGCCGTGGCCTGCAGACGGCTGCCCCCACGGCGCCCGTCCCAGAACGTATCCCAAAAGCGCCCAGGCGGCCACCATCCCCGCGAGCATCCCCCAGAAGGCCAGCGGCTTGGCCAGGAACTTGAGGCGGACGATGAGGAAGCCGAAGACCTCCACTGGCAGCAGGCGCAGGGTCCGCTCCCACAGGGCCAGAGCGACCACCGGGAACCCTGCAGTAAAAGTCCCCCGCAGCATCAGCGACACCGCCAGCACTCCAGCGGTGGCGCCGCCCAGCGCGCCGCGCGCGCCCCTGCTCATGTGCTGATCCCTACGCGCGTTCTCCCAGCCCGAGCCCCTCGATCTCCCGCTGCCGCTGCGCTGCCAGCGCCCGGAGCCATTCCGGGTCCTCGAAGACGTAATCCTTGCGCAGAGGGTGCCCCACCCAGTCCTCGGTCATCATGATGCGCCGGAGGTTGGGGTGCCCCTCGAAGGTGATGCCCAGGAGGTCGTAGGCTTCTCGCTCATGCCAGTCTGCGCCCTGCCAGATGCCGGTGACGCTGGGCACCCGGGGATCGTCGCGCGGCGTACGCACCTTGAGCACTAGCTCGTGCTGGTGGCGGAAGGAGAAGAGGTGGTAGACGACATCGATGCGTTGCTCTTCCGGGTAGTCCACCCCTGTGACAAACGACAGGTAGTCCATGGCGAATTCCGGATCGGCGGCCACGAAGCGGCAGATCTCCAGTAGCTGGTCCGCAGGCACCCAGGCCCCGGGGGTGAGGTAGACCGGGGCCTTCGCCTCCTCCCGCCGGGGAAACGGCTCCACCTGGGGGAACCGCCGGCGCAGGCGCTCCACCAGCTCCCAGCTCACAGCACCCTCCCCCGGATCACGCCGCGGGCGATGGGCTCCTTGGGCGCGGCCCGGTGCAGGTCCTCCAGACTGTAGAGGAGGTTGGCCCGGTTGTAGGTGCTGGCCTCGTAGTGTGGCACGAAGACGATGGCCTCCGTAGGGCAGACCTCCACGCACAGCCCGCAGTACTGGCACTTGTCCATCTCGATGTCGAAGCGGGTGAGCACTCGCTCCTTGCCCCGTCCGGTGGCCTCGATGTGGATGCAGCGGCTGGGGCAGACCCGCTCGCACTGGAAGCAGATGATGCACTGGTCGTTGCCGGTCTCCGGGTCCACCGGCAGGGCCAGCAGCCCGTGCCAGCGCGGAGAGATGTCGTTCTTCTCCAGCGGGTACTTGACGGTGTTCTTGGGGCGGACCAGGGCAATGAAGGTGAGCCGCAGCCCCTCCGCCAGCGCCTGCGCCCCCTGCCACACCCGTCCCAGGCTTACGGCCACCAGCTCACCTCCGCCCCGTGGCCCTGCCCTACCGGCCGCGCCCGCGCCATGGTCCCACCCCGGAATTACCGGTCCACATCCGAAAGCACAATGTCCACGCTGCCCAGGATGGCGATCACGTCGGCGATCTTCCAGCCGCGCATCATCTCTGACAGCGCATAGAGGTTGTTGAAGGCCGGGGCACGGATCTTCACCCGGTAGGGGTGCTCCTCCCCGTCGCTGACCAGATAGATACCCAGGTCCCCCCGCGGGGATTCCGTGCGCGTGTAGACCTCGCCCCTGGGCAGGCGCAGGGTGACGGGGATCTTCGGCGCGCGGATCTCGCCGGGTGGCAGCTTGGCCACCGCCTGCCGGATGATGCGGGTGGACTGCCGCATCTCCTCCACGCGCACCTGGTAGCGGGCGAAACAGTCCCCCTCCTGGCGCACCGGGATGTCGAAGTCCACCTCCGCGTACTTCTCGTAGGGGAAGGCTTTGCGTACGTCAAAGGCGATCCCGGAGGCCCGGGCTACCGGCCCCGACGCCCCCAGGTTGACGGCCAGCTCTCGCGGCAGTACCCCCACCCCCCTGGTGCGCACCTCAAAGATGGGATTGGCGGTGAACAGCCCCTCGTACTCTGCAATACGCCCGGGGAACTCGTCGCAGAAGGCCAGCGCCTGCTCCACCCAGCCGTCGGGAATGTCGTCGCAGACGCCGCCGGGGCGGAAGTAGACGTGGTGCAGCCGTCCGCCCGTGACCCGTTCGAAGAGGTCCAGGACCTTCTCCCGCTCCCGGAAGCACCAGAGGAACATGGTGGTGGCCCCCAGGTCAGCCCCCCAGGTGCCCAGCCAGACCAGGTGGCTGGAGATGCGCTGCAGCTCCAGGAGGATGACCCGCAGCCACTGCGCCCGCTCCGGCACGCTGATCCCACCCAGGGTCTCCACCGCCCGCAGCAGCGCTTCCTCGTTGGCCAGCGCCGCCAGGTAATCCATCCCCCGGTCGGCCAGGGAGACGGACTGCAGGTAGGTGCGGTACTCCATCATCTTCTCGACGGAGGAGTGGAGGTAGCCGATGTCCGGGGCCACCTCCACAATGTTCTCGCCTTCCAGGGTGACGATCATCCGCAGCACCCCGTGCGTGCTGGGGTGCTGGGGCCCCAGGTTGAGGATGAGCTCTTCGGTGCGCAGCGCCATGAGCTCAGGAGGCCGCCACGCCGGCGCGGCGCCGCAGGAAGGGCTCCTTCTTGATCTTCTCCTGGAGCTTCAGGATGCCCTCGTAGAGGGCCTCTGGCCGCGGCGGGCATCCCGGCACGTAGACATCCACCGGGATGATGGTGTCGATGCCCTTGAGGATGGAATAGTTGTCATAGAAGAAGGGTCCGCCGCAGGTGGCGCACGACCCCATGGAGATCACGTACTTGGGCTCAGGAATCTGCTCGTAGAGGCGGCGGACGATGGGAGCCATCTTGATGGTGCAGCGGCCGGAGACGATGATCAGGTCCGCCTGGCGCGGGGTGCCGCGGAAGAAGGTGCCGATGCGATCCATGTCGAACCGGCCGGCGGCCGCCGCCATCATCTCGATGGCGCAGCAGGCCAGGCCGAACCCCAGGGCCCAGAGGCTGCTGGCCCGCCCCCAGTTCAGGACCTGTTCCACTGAGGAGAGGATGACGCTGCCCCCGGGGAGGACGTCGATCATCTCGACCAGCCTGTCGATGGGCGTGGCGGTGCTGACGCGCAATTGACCGTTCCCCTGCCCGCCGGGCAGGGACCTCTCTGGCAGGTCGGGCATCCCTGGACCTCCCCGGCTCCCGCGGCCGGTCAAATCCTAGCATGAGCATTTCAGAGGGGTCAAACTGACCCGATGGGGACCGCCAGGAGGGCGCGTCTGCCTGCGCGCTTCACCCCGTGGCGGGTCCCACCGCGGGGCTTCTTTCGAAGGAAACGCCGATCGCCGACCTACCGCAGCATGAGAAAGGTCCGGCGCAGCCTGGCCAGCCCGTCCCGCCCCTGCGGTCGTCCCGCCGCCTCTAAAGGCGCACGCACTGCTCCAGGCCCGCCGCGATAAGCATCAGCACCCCCGGCCACGAGTATCGCCTCCTATGGGCGGACGGGCTCCTGCGTCGGATCCATCCCGGCCGCCTGCAGCACTGCGGCCAGGAACGCCGCCTCAGGCAGCGCTCCCTCAAACTGCGTGGTTTCGTTGATGACCACCTTGGGCACGCCGTAGACGCTGTACCGCTGCGCCAGGTCCGGGTACTCGGAAGCGTCGATAACATCGGCCCGCACCCGCGGCGACTCCAGCGCCATGGCGTGGGCCAGCCGCGCGGCCCGCGGGCAGTAGGGGCAGGTCGGGGTGACGAAGACCTGGATGTGCACGTCCCGGGCGAGACCGGCCAGCGCCTGCCGGGTCTGCGGGCTCAGGCCGCTATCCCTCCGGGAGACCGCCACCAGGTCTTCCAGGAAAGCCGCAAACTCGAAGCCGGCCGGGATGCCGTAGTACCGGATGCGGCCTGCGCCGTCACGGGCGTCGCTGGCATAGGAGCCACTCTCCCGGGTCCTGATGTGAGGGGCCCGACCGTCTGGTCCGCACCTGTGGAGATGATAATGGTCGGGATGCGGGCGACGGGCGGCGCGCCGGGATCCCCAAAGACCCCGTGGATGCGCAGCCGGATACGCGGGTCGAGTGCGGCGACCTCCCGCAGGAGCTGCGCCTCGCCGTCAACCCTTCCCGCCCGGGTGACCGAAGGTCCGGTGATCCCCATCGGCTCCGGGGCGGGGTGCTACGCTCTGGACGAAGACGGGCACGGGGAGGAACGGGTGAAGACCTATCGCAAGGAGCTGTGGTTCCACACCCGGGAGCGGGTGGCCTTCATCAACATCACCCCGCAGGTGGAGGCATGCCTGCGGGAGAGCGGAATCCAGGAGGGGCTGGTCCTGGTGAACGCCATGCACATCACGGCCTCGGTATTCATCAACGATGACGAGCCCGGGTTGCACGCCGACTTCGCTCGCTGGCTGGAGCGCCTGGCCCCGCACGCCCCGACGGGGCAGTACCGGCACAACGACACCGGCGAGGACAACGCCGACGCCCACCTGAAACGGCAGCTCATGGGGCGGGAAGTCGTGGTGGCGGTCAGCGGCGGCCGGCTGGACTTCGGCCCCTGGGAGCAGATCTTCTATGGAGAGTTCGACGGGCGGCGGCGCAAGCGGGTGCTGGTGAAGATCATCGGGGAGTAGCCCCGGCCGACCCGGGCGGGCGCCCCGGACTGGCGCGCAAGAACGAGATGCCCGCCCCCTTTACCTGCCCCCTGTGGTCACCGCTCCCTCAGAAGCCGAAGAGACCAGGCGGGCGTACTTCGCCAGCGCCGGGCCCGGGGCAGGGCGCACGGGCGGACGCCGCTCCCGCAGCCGCTGTGCCAGCACCTCCTCCGGGAGCTCCACCGCCAGGCGGCGGGCAGGCACGTCGATCGTGATCAGGTCGCCGTCCTGCACCGCGGCGATCGGACCGCCCACGGCGGCCTCCGGGGTGACGTGGCCCACCATCAGCCCGTGCGTGGCCCCGGAGAAGCGGCCGTCGGTCACCAGGGCCACCGCATCCCCCAGCCCCGCTCCCACCAGCGCGCCCGTCACCGCCAGCATCTCCCGCATCCCGGGGCCCCCCACCGGGCCCTCGTAGCGGATCACCACCACATCCCCGGGCCGGATGGTCCCTGCGCCCACCGCGACGAAGGCTTCCTCCTCGCTGTCGAAGACGCGCGCCGGCCCGCGGTGGCTGGTACGCTCGTGCCCCACCAGCTTGACCACGCACCCCTGGGGCGCCAGGTTTCCCCGCAGGATGGCGAACCCTCCGCTGGCCCGGAGCGGTGCCGCCAGGGGGCGCACTACCTCCTGCCCCGGCGTCTCGGGAGCGTCGGAGACCTCTTCGGCCAGGGTACGCATGGTCACGGTGAGGGTCCGGGGGTGGAGCAGGCCCCCCTCCAGCAGCCGCCGCGCCAGCAGGCGCACGCCCCCGGCCCGGTGCAGGTCCGTGGCCACGAAGCGGCCGCCGGGCTTCAGGTCCGCCAGAACCGGGGTGCGCGCGCTGATGGTGTCGAAGTCTTGTAGTTCGAGCGGCACGTCCGCTTCCCGCGCCACGGCCAGAAGGTGCAGCACCGCGTTGGTGGAGCCGCCGCTTGCGGCCACCGAGGCTATGGCGTTCTCCAGGGCCGCCCGGGTGACTATCTGCCGCGGACGGACTCCGTTACGCACCAGGGCCACGGCCAGGCGCCCCGCCGCCCGGGCCAGCTCGTCCCTGGCCGGATCCAGCGCGGGGACGGTGCAGCTTCCCATGGGAGAGATCCCCAGCACCTCGAAGGCGATGGCCATAGTGTTGGCGGTGAACTGCCCGCCGCAGGCCCCCGCCCCGGGGCAGGCCTGCGCCTCCAGCTCGGCCAGGTCGGCGGCGCCGATGGCACCCCGCTGGTAGGCGCCCACCGCCTCGAAGACGTCCTGGATGGTCACCGCCCTGCCGCGGAACTGGCCGGGGGCGATGGAGCCTCCGTAGAGCATCAACCCCGGCAGGTCGAGCCGCGCCAGGGCCATCACTGCCGCGGGGATGGTCTTGTCGCATCCCGTGATCGCCACCAGTCCGTCCAGCAGGTGGCCGCGGGCCACCAGCTCAATAGAGTCGGCGATGACCTCGCGGCTGACCAGGGAGGCGCGCATCCCTGCTGTCCCCATAGAGACCCCGTCGGAGATGGCTATGGTGTTGAACTCCACCGGAGTCCCTCCGGCCTCGCGGATGCCCGCCTTCACCTGTGCGGCCAGGTGACGGTGGTGGTAGTTGCAGGGCATGACCTCGATCCAGGAGTGGGCCACCCCGATCAGCGGACGGCGGAAGTCCTCGTCCCGGTAGCCCACCGCCCGCAGCATGGCCCGGGCCGGAGCCCGCTCCGGCCCGTCCAGCAGCGTCCGGCTGTTAGTGCGCGGATCCACTACGCTCTCGTCCCCGCTCACTGCCCTCCACCTCCTTCCCGCACCATGGCGGCGATGCGCTCGCCCACCTGCATGGTGGTCGCCTCCCCACCGAGGTCGGGGGTGCGCACCCCTGCGGCCAGTACGCGGGATGTCGCCTCCTCCACCAGAGCCGCCTCCTCCTCCAGGCCGCAGGAATAGCGCAGCAGCAGCGCCGCGCTCAGGATCGCCCCCACCGGGTTGGCCACCTGCCGTCCGGCGATGTCGGGGGCGGAGCCGTGCACCGGCTCGTAGAGCGCCGGCGGGCGCGCTCCCAGGCTGGCCGACGGCAGCAGGCCCACCGACCCCACCACTCCCGCGGCCTCGTCGCTCAGGATGTCGCCGAACATGTTCTCCGTGAGCAGCACGTCGAACTGCTGCGGGGCGCGCACCAGCTCCATGGCCGCGGTGTCTACCAGCATGTGCCGCAACGCCACGTCGGGAAAGGCGCGGGCTTCCTCCTGCACTACCGCCCGCCACAGCTGGGAGCTGGCCAGCACGTTGGCCTTGTCCACCGACGTCACCTGCCCCCGCCGCGTCCGCGCCTGCTGGAAGGCCACACGGGCCACGCGGGCAACTTCCTCGCGCCCGTAGCGCAGGGTGTCCACCGCCTGGTCCCCCGTCCGGCCGCGTGGCTCCCCAAAGTAGAGTCCCCCGGTGAGCTCGCGCACGATCACCAGGTCCATCCCGGCGGCGCGCTCGGGGCGCAGCGGCGAGACCTCCGCTGCTCCGGGAAAGACCCGCGCCGGACGGAGGTTGGCGAACACCCCCAGGGCCCGGCGCAGCGCCAGCAGGCCGCGCTCGGGACGCCGCTCGGAGGGCAGGTCGTCCCACTGCGGCCCACCCACAGCGCCCAGGAAGACGGCCTCCGCCGCCGCGCACGCCTGCAGGGTCTGCCGGGGCAGGGGCTCACCAGTGGCCTCCAGGGCGGCGCCGCCTATCAGCCCCTCGCTGAAGTGAAACCGCAGGCCGCGCCGCGCCTCCACCGCACGCAGGACGCGCACGGCCTCCGCGGTGACCTCGGGCCCGATCCCGTCCCCGGGCAGGAGCAGGATCCGGTACCAGGCATTCCGGTTGCCGGATGCAGAGGGCCGAGCGCTGCCGGGGCGGCCTAGAAGATCTCCTGGATGCACTCCGCCAGCCAGCGGACCTCCTCCCCGCCCCCCGGCCGCACCGCACCGCCCGCCCCCAGGCTCTCCACAGCGCCGCCGCCCGGGCCGCCGCGCTGCAGCACCGCCCGCACGTAGCCCACCAGGCCCCCGCTGGCCAGCAGCCGCTGCATGAATTCGGGCACGGGCGTGGCGGGGTAGGTCTCGTCTCTGGTCAGGTTGACGATGCGCCCCCGCTGCAGGTCGCAGAGCAGCTCGTCCCCGTCCCGCACCCGGTCGCGGGCCTTGGGCGACTCCAGCAGGGGCAACCCGATGTTGAAGGCGTTGCGGTAGAAGATGCGGGCAAAGGAGCGGGCCACGATTGCGCCCACCCCCAGCGCCCGGATGGCTATGGGGGCGTGCTCGCGGCTACTGCCCTGGCCGAAGTTCTCGCCGGCCACCAGGATGTCGCCGGGACGGATGCGCTCCCGTAGCGTGGGATCCAGGTCCTCGAAGACGTACCGCGCCAGCTCCCGGGGATCGCTGGTCACCAGGTAGCGGGCCGGTATGAGCACGTCGGTGTCGATGTGGTCGCCCAGGGTGTGGGCCCGTCCGCGCACCTGCAGGGAGCCGCCGGCACCGGCGTCGTCTCTCCCGGCCCCGCTCATACCGGCACCGCCTCCCGCACAACTTCGTCGGGGTGGGCCAGACAACCCCGCACCGCGGAGGCCGCGGCCACCGCCGCGTTGGCCAGGTAGACCCGGCTGCCCCGGTGCCCCATCCGCCCGATGAAGTTGCGGCTGCTGGTGGAGACGCACACCTCGCCTTCCGCCAGCACCCCCATGTGCCCGCCGATGCAGGGCCCACAGGTGGAAGTGCTGACTGCGGCGCCCGCTTCCAGGAAGACCTGGATCAGCCCTTCCTCCAGCGCCTGGCGGTAGATGCCGGGGGTGGCGGGGATGACCAGCAGCCGCGTCTGTGGGTGCACCCGCCGCCCGGCCAGGACGCGGGCGGCCAGCCGCAGGTCCTCCATCCGCCCGTTGGTGCAGGTGCCGATGAAGCACTGGTCGACGCGGATCCCGGCCGCCTCGCGCACGGGGACCACGTTGCCGGGCGAGGAGGGCGCGGCCACCAGCGGCTCCAGACGGGAGACGTCGTAGCGGCGCACCTCCGCGTAGGTGGCGGCCGGGTCCCGGTGGTGCACGGTGAAAGGACGGCGGGCGCGGGGTCGGATCCAGGCCAGCACCGTCTCGTCGGCCTCCATGATGCCGTTCTTCGCACCGGCCTCCACCGCCATGTTGGTGATGGAGAAGCGCTCGTCCATGGTCAACTGCCCCAGGGCCTCGCCGGCGAACTCCATGGCGGCGTAACGGGCGCCGTCCACCCCGATGTCGCCTATGACCCGCAGGATCAGGTCCTTGCCGGTGACCCAGGGCTGCAGCCGCCCGGCGAAGAGGTAGAGCACCGTCTCCGGGACGCGCAGCCACAGGCGGCCCAGGGCCATGGCCGCGGCCAGGTCCGAGGAGCCCACCCCGGTGGCGAAGGCACCCAGCGCCCCGTGATTGCAGGTGTGGGAGTCGGCCCCCAGAAAGACGTCGCCTGGGCCGACGAACCCCTCCTCGGCCAGAAGGACGTGGGCCACCCCGGTGCGCCCTATGTCGTAAAAGTGGGGCAAGCGGTGGCGGCGCACGAAGGCCCGCGTCACCGCGCACTGCTGGGCGGAGGCGATGTCCCTGGCCGGGACGTAGTGGTCGAAGACGAAGGCCACCCGGTCCGGGTCAAAGACCCGCTCCGCGCCCATGCGCTCGAACTCCTGGATGGCCAGCGGGGCGGTGATGTCGTTGGCGAAGACGAAGTCCACGCGCGCCTCGATCAGGTCCCCCGGGCGCACGGTGGCCGCCCCCGCATGGGCGGCCAGGATCTGCTCGGTCAGGGTCAGCCCCACCGCCGGACCTCAGGAGCGCACGCCGCCAGCGGCGCTGTGCACCTCCCTGGCCAGCGCCACCAACTCCTCCACGGTCACCCGCTTGCGCCGGTCGGCCAGTGCCTTGAAGGCGGCGAAGGCCCGCTCCAGCGCCTCCTCCGGCAGGTGCACCCCCTGCTGGGCCAGGACGTGAGCGAAGGCGTGCCGGCCGGAGTGCTTGCCCATCACCAGCCTGGTGGCCGGCACCCCCACGTCCTCGGGCCGCATGATCTCGTAGGTCAGAGGGTTGACGATCACCCCGTGCTGGTGGATGCCGGCCTCGTGGGCGAAGGCATTGGCACCCACGATGGCCTTGTTGGGCGGTACGGCGACCCCGGTGATCGCCTCCAGCGTGCGGCTGGCTCCGTAGATTCCCTGCGTCCGGACGCCGACCTCCACCCCGAAGACGTCGCGGCGCACCACCAGCGCCATGACCACCTCCTCCAGGGCGGCGTTGCCGGCGCGTTCCCCGATTCCGTTGACGGTGCACTCCACCTGCCGGGCGCCGGCCTGCACCGCCGCCAGGGAGTTGGCCACGGCCAGCCCCAGGTCGTCGTGGCAGTGGACGCTTACCGTCACCCCATCGATCCCGGGAACCTCCGCCCGCACCCGGCGCACCAGGGCGGCGAACTGGTCGGGCGTGGCATACCCCACGGTGTCGGGGATGTTGATGGTCGTGGCCCCTGCAGCCACGGCGGCGGCGAAGACCCGGATGAGGAAGTCCGGATCGGACCGGCTGGCGTCTTCCGCGGAGAACTCCACCTCGGGAGCATAGCGGCGGGCGCGGCGGACCGCCGCTGCCGCATCGGCCACCACCTCGTGGGGGGTCTTGCGCAGCTTGCTGCGCATGTGCACCTCAGAGGTGGCGATGAAGGTGTGGATGCGTGGCCGCTTAGCCCCCCGCAGCGCCTCCGCCGCGGCATCGATGTCCTCGGGGGCGGCGCGGGCCAGGGCGGCGATCACCGGGCCGCGCACCGCCCGGGCCACGGCGGCGACGGCCGCGCCGTCGCCCGGGGAGCTGGCGGGGAAGCCGGCCTCGATGACGTCCACCTGCAGCTCCGCCAGCGCCCGGGCCATGGCCACCTTCTCCTCAAGGGTCATGGAGAAGCCGGGCGACTGCTCTCCATCGCGCAGCGTGGTATCGAAGATGGCGACGCGGTCGGCCACGGTGGCTACCTCCCCGCGGGGGCGCGCGCAGATGCCGCCGCACCCGGGGAAGGGGCGGCGGCAGGCTCGCCCGATGCTGAAGCCACAGCGGCGGCGGCCCGTTCGCCGGGACCCGGAGACGGTGCAGCGCCGGGGACCTCTACCCGGCGCAGCCAGGGCATCATGGCCCGCAGGCGGCGGCCCACCTCCTCAATGGGGTGGCGTGCCTCCTCCGCCCGGCGGGCCTCCAGGACCGGGCGCCCGGCCTGGTTCTCCAGGATCCACTCCCGGGCGAAGGTGCCGTCCTGCACCTCGCGCAGCAGACGGCGCATCTCCTGCCGCGTGGCCTCCGTGATGATCCGCCGCCCGCGGGTCAGGTCCCCGTACTCGGCGGTGTTACTCACCGAGTAGCGCATCCAGGCCAGCCCCCCCTCGTAGAGCAGGTCCACGATCAGCTTCAGTTCGTTGAGGCACTCGAAGTAGGCGATCTCCGGCTGGTAGCCCGCCTCCACCAGGGTGTCGAAGCCCGCCTTGATCAGCTCGGTCACCCCGCCGCAGAGGACAGCCTGTTCGCCGAAGAGGTCGCTCTCCACCTCCTCGCGGAAGGTGGTCTCGATGACACCGGCCCTGGTGCAGCCGATGCCGCGGGCGTAGGCCAGGGCCAGCGCCTGCGCGCTCCCGGTGGCGTCCTGGTGCACGGCCAGCAGCGCGGGGACGCTTCCCCCTTCCGCAAACATCCGCCGCAGGAGGTGACCGGGTGCCTTGGGGGCCACCATGAAAACGTCCACGTCGGGCGGGGGGACTACCTGGTGAAAGTGGACGGCAAACCCGTGGGAGAACCCCAGGGCCTGACCGCCGCGCAGGCGGGGAGCAATCTCCTCGCGGAACACCTGCCCCTGGCGCTCGTCGGGGATGAGGACCTGCACCAGGTCCGCCTCCGCCACTGCCTCGGACACCGTGCGCACGCGGAACCCGTCGGCCTCCGCCCGGGCCCAGGAGCGGCTGCCGCGGAAGAGGGCCACCGTCACCTGCACGCCGTTGTCGCGCAGGTTCTGCGCCTGGGCGTGCCCCTGGCTGCCGTACCCCACCACCGCCACCCGCCGCCCCTCCAGGGGTGCCAGGCTGGCGGCGTCGTCGTAGTAGATCCTGGCCATAGGCCTCTCCTCCTTAAACCGGGTTAACGTGATCTGCGCCTCCCGGGCGGCCCGGCTCCTACGTGGTCTGCGACCCCCGGGCCAGGGCCACCCGCCCCGTGCGCACCATCTCCCGGATGCCGTGCCTGCGCAGCAGCGCCTGCAGGGCGTCGATCTTGTCCGGCTTGCCGCTGACTTCCACCACCACAGTGTGTTCGCCCACGTCCACCACCCGGGCGCGGAAGATCTGGGCCACGTGCAGTACCTCTTGGCGCGTGCCCGGGGTGACGCTGACCTTGATCAGGGCCAGCTCCCGCTCCACCGTGTCGCAGCCGGTGAGGTCGTGGACGCGGCGCACCTCCAGGATCTTGTTCAGGTTCTTCACCACCTGCTCCGCCTGCTCGTCTCCCTCCAGGACCACCAGCATGCGGGAGATCCGCCGGTCGTCGGTCACCCCTACGGAGAGGCTGTGGATGTTGTAGCCGCGGCGGCGGATCAGCCCGGCAATCTTGGCCAGCACGCCGGGGCTGTTCTCCACCAGCAGCGAAATGCTGCGGACCGTAGTCGGAGGCTGGCCGTTGGGCTGCCGCCGGATGCGGGCGCCATCCATCACTCCAGAATCATCTCCTTCACCGACTGCCCGGAGGGGATCATCGGGAAGCAGTTCTCCTGGGGGTCCACCAGGACGTCCAGCACCACAGGCACATCCGACACCTGCAGCGCCCAGGCCACCGCGTCCTCCACCTCCTCGGGGCGGCGCACGGTGCGCCCCGCGGCGCCGAAGACCTGGGCCAGCCGGGCGAAGTCGGGGTTCTGCAGCATGACGTGGGAGTAGCGCTGGCGGTAGAAGAGCTGCTGCCACTGCCGCACCATGCCCAGGGAGCCGTTGTTGATGATGACCACCTTCACCGGGAGGCGCCACTCCACCGCCGTGATCAGGTCCTGCAGCGTCATCTGGAACCCACCGTCGCCCACCAGCGCCACCACCGTGCGCTGCGGGCAGGCCAGCTGCGCCCCTATGGCTGCAGGGAAGCCGAACCCCATGGCCCCCAGGCCGCCGGAGCTGATGAAGGTGCGGGGCTCGCGGCAGCGGTAGAACTGCGCCGCCCACATCTGGTGCTGGCCCACATCCGTGACCACGATGGCCCTTTCCTGGGTGAGGCGGGCTACGGTCTCGCAGACGAACTGGGGCTTGATCACCTGGTCGCCCTGGCGGTAGCGCAGCGGGTAGCGCTCTCGCCACTCCTGGATCTGGCGCAGCCAGGGCTCGATCTGCGGCGGAGCCGTGATGCGCTCCACCAGGGCCGCCAGCACCAGCTTCGCGTCGCCCACGATGGGGATGTGCGCCGGCTTGTTCTTACCGATCTCCGCCGGGTCGATGTCGATGTGGATGAAGCGGGCGCGGGGGGCGAAGTCCGCCAGGCGCCCGGTCACGCGGTCGTCGAAGCGCACCCCCACCGCCAGGATCAGGTCGGCCTCGTTAATGGCGTAGTTGGCATACGCGGTGCCGTGCATCCCCAGCATGCCCAGACAACGGGGATGGTGCTCGTCGATGGCACCTTTGCCCATCAGGGTCACGGTGACGGGGATCCCCGTGCGCTCCACCAGGCGGGTCAGCTCCGCGGAGGCCCCCGCGGAGATCACCCCGCCGCCGGCATAGATAATGGGCCGCTCTGCTCCCTGCAGGGCCTCGGCCGCGGCGGCGATCTGGGCGGCGTTGCCCTCGCGGTGAGGGCGGTAGCGAGCGGTCACGTCTTCCACGGGGCGGGGGACGACCCGGGCCTGGGCCACATCGCGCGGCACGTCCACCAGCACCGGCCCCGGCCGGCCCGCGGCGGCCACGTAGAAGGCTTCGGCGATGGCCCGGGGCAGGTCGGCGGCATCCCAGACCTGGTAGGCGTGCTTGGTCACCGGCATGGTGATGCCGATGACGTCGGCCTCCTGGAAGGCGTCCCTCCCGATGACCGCGGTGGGCACCTGGCCGGTGATGGCCACCACCGGCACCGAATCCATGTGGGCGTCGGTCAGGCCGGTGACCAGGTTGGTGGCTCCCGGCCCGGAGGTGGCCATGCACACCCCCACCCGCCCCGAGGCCCGGGCGTAACCCACTGCTGCGTGGGCGGCCACCTGCTCATGGCGAACCAGGACGTGCCGCAGGTCGGCGGCGTCGTAGAGGGCATCATAGATGGGTAACGAGGCGCCGCCGGGTATGCCAAAGATCACCGCAGCACCGGCCTGACGCAGGGCCTCGACCAGGAGCTCGGCCCCGGACCGGGTGACCTCCCGCCCGGTTGGGGCCAGCTCGCCTCGGGAGCGGCCCAATCGCGAACGGATTGCTGCCCGCGAGCCAGCCCCGTCTCCTGAGGGTGTGCGCCTGCCTGTGCGGGATGCGGTTACCGTCATGCTCTGCCCTCCGGTGAAAACAAAATGAGCCACCCGTAAGGACGGGCAGCTCCCGTGGTACCACCTTACTTCCGGGGCCCAGAGGGGCGGGGCGGAGATCGCACCGCACATCGCGTGCGGGCCCGGCCCTGCCCGGAGACCCGGAACTCTTTGCCCGCTATCGGGGGCGAGGACGGCGGAACCTAGTCCCGGGGGACGTCGGTCCCGCGGCTCGGGGACGAGTTCGTGCGGTCACCGCGGCGGCCAGCTCCCACCTGCCCTGGCTCTCTCCACGCCGCGCGCCGCCTACTGCTTCCCCTCATCGCCGATAAAGCCATAAAGCCGGCCGGGCCGTCAAGCACGAAAGCCTGAGGCGACAGATTTCACGAGGAACCTCCCCCTCAGGCTTCTGTCCTGACGGCGTAGCGGCGACCGGTGCACCGCCTGCGCCGCTTGGTCCAGACCGGTCCCGGATGGGGACCGCGGAACCCTAGGCGCACTTCCTCGATCGACCAGCCAAACTCCTATGGACTTGCCGCAAACGCTAGCAGAGCGCGGAGCTGTTTGTCAAGCCCTGAATCCCGAAAGTTCGGAATCTGGCGAACCGGCCGCCTCCGCAGCATCCTGTCCGAGGAGGCCGCGGGGGAGGACCTTTCGGAGGCGACCGGCTGAAAAAGGCCAGGCCTGCAGCAGCTCTGCCGCCCGCCGGCTCCCGGTGTGCGCCAGATGCTCGGCGAGGAGGTCGCGCAGCTCGTGCAGATCTTTCGCTTCGACCTGCACCACCGACACCGTCTCCTGGTTGCACCGGCCGGCGAACAGGCCGTCCTCGTCCAGGACGTAGGCCCGGCCCCCGGTCATCCCCGCACCGAAGTTGTAGCCGGCGCGGCCCAGCACCACCACTACCCCTCCGGTCATGTACTCGCACCCGTGGTCGCCCACCCCTTCCACTACGGCCACCGCGCCGCTGTTGCGCACGGCGAAGCGCTCGCCGGCGCGCCCCGCGGCGAAGAACCGGCCGCCGGTGGCGCCGTAGAGGACCGTGTTGCCCGCGATCACGTTCTCGTGGGAGGCGCCGGTGAAACCACGCGGCGGGCGGATGGCGATCGTTCCCCCGCTCATCCCCTTCCCCGCATAGTCGTTGACCTCGCCCTCCAGCTCCAGGACCATCCCCGGGACGCAGAACGCGCCGAAGCTCTGACCCGCGCTCCCGGTAAACCGGAGCACGACGCGTCCCTCCCCCAGTCCTCCCTCCCCGTACCGCCTGGCGATGGCTCCGGCCAGGCGTCCGCCCACCGTCCGGTCCATGTTGCTGATGGAGTAGGTCAGGTGCACTGGGATGCCGCGCTCCAGGGCGGGCCAGGCGTCCATCCAGACGCGGTCGTCCAGGGTGGGGCCCTCGGGCCGCTTGTTGCGCGCCTGCATGCAGCGCCGCGCCGCCTCCGGCACCCCGGCGGACCCGGCCAGGAGCGCGGAAAGGCCGATACGGCGTCCCAGGACGGACTCGTCCACCGGGGATAGCAGCTCGCTGCGCCCGATGACCTCCTCCAGGGTGCGGGCGCCCAGCGCCGCCAGGTGACGCCGCACCTCCTCGGCCACCGCAAGCAGGTATGCCTCCACCCGCTCGGGCCGTCCGCTGAACCGGCCTCGCAGGTCCTCCCGCTGCGTGGCGATGCCGGTGGGGCAGGTGTTGAGGTGGCAGGCGCGGGCCATCACGCAGCCCAGGGCGACCAGCGCCGCGGTGCCGAAGCCGAACTCGTCTGCGCCCAGCAGGGCAGCCACGACCACGTCCCGCCCCGTTTTCAGCCCCCCGTCCACGCGCAGGCGGACCCGCCCGCGCAGCCCGCTGGCCACCAGCACCTGCTGGGTCTCCGCCAACCCCAGCTCCCAGGGCAGGCCCACGTGCTTGATGGACTCCAGGGGCGAGGCCCCCGTGCCGCCGTCGTGTCCGCTGATCTGGATGGTGTCGGCAAAGGCCTTGGCCACCCCCGCGGCGATGGTGCCCACACCGGCTTCCGCCACCAGCTTCACAGCCACGCGGGCCAGAGGATGGACTCGCTTGAGGTCGTAGATGAGCTGGGCCAGGTCCTCGATGCTGTAGATGTCGTGGTGGGGCGGCGGGGAGATCAGCGTGATCCCCGGCTGCGCGCGGCGGATGGCGGCGATCTCGGCGCTGACCTTGTGGCCGGGGAGCTGGCCTCCCTCGCCCGGCTTGCTCCCCTGCGCCATCTTGATCTCCAGCTCGTCGGCCGATACCAGGTAGGCCGCAGTCACCCCGAATCGTGCCGAGGCCACCTGCTTGATCCGGCTGTTGGCGTTGGTGCCGTCGGGCCGGGGGAGGTAGCGGGAGGGATCCTCGCCCCCCTCGCCGCTGTTGGAGCGGGCCCCCAGGCGGTTGGCGGCGATGGCCAGGGCCTCATGTGCCTCCCGGGAGAGCGCCCCGTGGGACATCGCTGAGAGGACGAAGCGGCGCACGATGGCGTCGGCAGGCTCCACCTCCTCCAGAGGGACGGGCTCCCGCCGGACAAAGGCCAGCAGGTCGCGCAGGGCGGTGGGGGGGCGGGAGGCGACCAGGTCGGCGAAGGCGGTGTAGGCCTGGCCGCTGCCCGACTGGGCGGCCTGGTGCAGCCGCTTCACTACATAAGGGTTGAAGGCGTGGTATTCACCGTCGCGGCGGAAGCGGACCAGCCCCGGGTCCGCCAGCTCTCCATCTCCGGCGAAGGCGCGTGCGTGGCGGGCGGCCGCCTGGGCGGCCAATTCGTCCAGGGAGACGCCGCCCAGGTGGGCGGGCGTGCCGGGGAAGTAGCGCTCCACCACCTGAGGGTCCAGCCCCACGACCTCGAAGACCTGCCCGCCCTGGTACCCGGCGAGGGTGCTGATTCCCATCTTGCTGGCCACCTTGAGCAACCCCTGCTCCAGAGCGCTGAGGTACTGCCGGACCGAGGGTCGGCGGCCGTTGGCGGAGGGCAGCGCGGCCACGGTCTCCAGGGCCAGGTAGGGGCAGACCGCCTCAACTCCGTAGCCCAGCAGGCAGGCTACCTGGTGGACGGTACGCGCTTCACCGCTCTCGACCAGCAGACCCACCCGCATGCGCAGCCCCACCCGGATGAGGTGATGGTGAACGGCGCTGGCGGCCAGGAGCATGGGGATGGGGATGCGTTTTGGGTCGGCGGCGCGGTCGCTGAGGATGAGCAGACCTGCCCCTTCTGAAACTGCGGATTCCGCCTCGCCGGCCAGACGGACAAGCGCAGCCTCCAGCGAGTCGCGGTCCGCAGGCCACGTGGCGTCCAGAACCACCGCCGGCCAGGGAGCGTGGGCGCGCACCCAGCCAAGCTGGTCGGGGGTGAGCACGGGCGAGGGGAAGGCCAGCAGCGCGGCGTGTTCGGGGCCATCCTCCAGCCAGTTGCGCCGCGGGCCCACCCGGACGGCAAGCGACATCACCAGCCGCTCCCGCAGGGGGTCGATCGGCGGATTGGTCACCTGGGCGAACCGCTGGCGGAAGTAATCGTAGAGGAGCCGGGGCCGTTGAGACAGGGCAGCGGGCGGGGTGTCGTCACCCATGGAGAAGACGACCTCCTTGCCCTCGGTGGCCATCGGCAGGAGGAGGTAGGTCACCTCTTCAGCCGTATACCCGAACACCTGCTGGCGGCGGCGCAGCCTGGCCCCGGCTGCGCTGTCTTGGGGTGGCGCTCCTGCATCAGGAGCGAGCGCCGCCTGCTCCGGCCCCTTCGCCGGCACCGGGGGTTCCCAGTTCCCGCCCGGGACGCGGATGATCCGGCGCGTCCACTCCCGGTAGGACCTGGCCGCGGCCACCTGTGCCTTTATCTCCGCGTCCGCCAGCATCTGGCCGGTGACAGTGTCCACCGCCAGGACCTGGCCCGGCCCCAACCGCCCCTTGCGCACCACCTGATCTGCGGGAAACGGTAGGACCCCAGCCTCTGACGCCAGCACTACCAGCCCCTCTGCCGTCACGGCGTAGCGGGCGGGTCGCAGGCCGTTACGGTCGAGGGCCGCGGCCACGATGCGCCCGTCGGAGCAGGCCAGCGCCGCGGGTCCGTCCCACGGCTCGGTCAGGCAGGCGTGGTACTCGTAGAAGGCGCGCACCGCATCGGGCAGGTCCGGGAGCTCCTCCCACGCCTGCGGGACCAGCATCAGGAGGGCATGGAGCAGAGAGCGGCCCGAGGCCACCAGCAGCTCCAGGACGCTGTCCAGGTGGGCGCTGTCGCTTCCGCCCTCCTGCAGCAGCGGGACCAGGTCCCTCCACCGGTCGGCCCAGAGGGACTCCCGCAGCATCGCTTCCCGCGCGCGGGTCCAGAGGAGGTTGCCCTGCAGGGTGTTGATCTCCCCGTTGTGCGCCAGGTAGCGAAAGGGCTGGGCCAGCCACCAGCTGGGGGAGGTGTTGGTGCTGTACCGCTGGTGGAAGACCGCCAGCCGGGTGACGTAGGCGGGGTCGGTCAGGTCGCCATAGAAGCGCCCGAGTTGGGGGGAGACGAAGAGGCCTTTGTAGACCACGGTCCGGTGCGAGAAAGAAGCGATGTAGGCTCCAAGACCGGATTCCCGCAGGCGTCGCTCTGCCGTCCTCCGGGCGAGGTAGAGGCTGCGGGTGAAGGCAGGGTCATCATCCCCCGCCCGCCGCACGACCACGAGCTGTCGGATCACCGGCTGCGTCACGCGGGCGAAGGCTCCAAGTGCGTCCGGGTCTACGGGAACGGGCCGCCAGCCCAGGACGCGCAACCCCTGAGAACACGCGGCCTGCTCAATCAGCGCCGCAGCCTCGTCTGCGGCAGCAGATGGCAGGAACACCATGGCCAGGGCCAGGTCCTCATCGCCCACGTCCCCCAGCGGGAGGTCGCGGCGCAGCAGGTCATAGGGAAGCTGGGTGAGCACCCCCGCTCCGTCCCCCGACTTCCCGTCGGCGGAGACGGCCCCACGGTGGCTCATCCGGGAGACGGCGGAGAGCGCCGCGGCCAGCACAGCGTGGCTGGGGAAGCGGTGGGCAACGAACCCTACGCCGCAGGCGTCGTGTTCCGCGATCGGGCTGACCACTGGACCTCCCTTAGACTTCCTCAGGGCAAGCCGTCCGTCACAGGCGACTTTCAGGACAGCGCCCGCTCCAGGATCCCCTGCTATGCACGAAGCCCGAGGGCGAGGCACCCACCGGACTGTGCACTCCGGCGAGTGCGAACCTCTCCCTCGGGCTTCTCTCCCGATGGTAGACCGGCCGACCCCACCCGATCCGCTCAGGAACCAGACCGGGGAACTGTCGGTATTTCGCTGCCGGCCTGCGCCGCTTGAACCAGGCCTTCCCCTGGTGGAGGAAGCGGAACCCTAGGCGCCTCTCGCGCCAAGCGCGAGGAACTTGGCGCCATGGTTGCAGCCGGTCGGGATCCTGTCAAGCGGTTCGTTCGCGTAACTCGAACATTCTGGCAAGAACCCGGGGAGCGCATGTGGCTCCCCTGACGGCTTCCGCTCCCTGCAGTGCCTGAGATCCGAGCCTGGGCCTGCGAGCGATCCCCGGGCCGGGCCGTGGACTCCCACGCTCGGTGAGGCCCTGAAAGCTCTCACTTCCGGCCGATCCTCATTCCTGGTAAGGTCAAAAGATGATCGCCCATGGGGACCGAGACCACCGGCGTCAGGCTTGCCCGGCTGGAAGGCGCCTACGAGCAGATTGACAGGCGCCTGGGCACCATCGAGGGGCGCCTGGCCGTGCTGGAAGGCAAGGTGGACGCCGGGTTCGCCCGACTCGACGCCAAGATCGGCGGGAAGATCGACGCGCTCGCCTCCGAGCTGCGGGAGGCGATCGTGCGTACCAACGCCCGGATGGATGCCCTGGGCGCCCGTCTGAACACCGCGATGTTTGGCATCGTGGCCGCCGTCCTGGTTCCCATCCTCCTGCGCCTTTTCTGGCCCTGACAGCCGCTGCTACTCCACAACCCGGATGACGCTGCCCACCACCTGCACCACGTCCATAGCCCGCAGCCTCACCACCACGCGGCGCATGGCCGCCTCTTCCGCCTCGTGGGTCAGCAGGACGACGTCGGCCACCTCGCCGCGGCTCTTTTGCACGATGGAGGCGATGCTCACCTGCTCCTCGCCGAAGACTGTGGCGATCCGGGCGAAGACGCCGGGGCGATCGGTCACCTGGAGGCGCAGGTAGAAGGGGATGACCAGACGCTCCATGGGGTGCACTTCGCGGCGCACCGAAGGGGCGGAGAGGGTGCGCCCGCCGGCACCGCGGAGGCGGTTGCGCGCTGCGTCGATGATATCGCCCACCACTGCCGCCGCGGTAGGCGCACCCCCGGCACCGGGCCCACTGAAGAGCACCCGACCGCAGGCTTCCCCTTCCACCAGCACGGCGTTGCGCTCTTCAGAAATCCCGGCCAGGAGGTGGCCGGCCGGGACGAGGGCGGGGTGGACGCGCAACTCCAGGGCGCCGTCCCGGTCGCGGGCCACGGCCAGGAGTTTGATGACGTAGCCCAGCTCCGCGGCGTGCCGGATGTCTGCGGGGGTGACCCCGCCGATCCCCTCGCGGTAGACCTGCTCCGCGGCCAGGGAGGTATTGAAAGCTACCGTAGCTAGGATGGCCAGCTTGGCCGCCGCATCATGTCCGTCCACGTCGTCGGCGGGATCCGCCTCCGCAAACCCACGGGCCTGCGCCTCGGCCAGCGCATCGTCGAAGGTCCGCCCCTCCCGGCTCATCAGGGTGAGGATGTAGTTGGTCGTCCCGTTGAGGATGCCCTCGATCAGGCGGATCCGGTCGGCGGCCAGGGATTCGCGCAGCGGTTTGATCAGCGGGATCCCCGCACCCACACTGGCCTCGAAACAGAGGTCGACGCCTGCCGCCGCCGCAGCAGCCAGCAGCTCCGCCCCGTGCGCGGCCAGCAGTTGCTTGTTGGCAGTGACCACGGCCTTGCCCCCAGCCAGGGCGCGCAGCAGGAGCGATCGGACCGGCTCCACCCCGCCCACCACCTCCACCACGATATCCACGGCGGGATCCTCCACCACCGTGGCCCCGTCGGTGGTCAGCAAGGATGAAGGGATGCGCACGCGCCGCGGCCGGCCGGGACGGGCCACGGCCACGCGCCGCACCACGCAGGGCCGGCCCACCAGGCCCGCGATGTGCTCCGCCCGCTCCGCCAGGAGGCGGTAGACCTCCGCCCCCACCGTCCCCAGCCCGAGCAGGCCGACGCCGATCTCCGGAAGCCGGGATGCCATCAGGACCTCCTCCACCGCTCTGTCTCCACTCTCCGTACGTTGCCCGCCCGGACGGCAGAAGTCAACCGGATCCCTCTTGACAACCGCCGCGGAGGTGCTACTTTTTTGGGATAAATAGAGTGCAGTTGGCCTGAGGCCGCGACGCCTCTCAAGCGAAGGGGTCGCGGCCTTTCGCTTTTCGGTGTACCGGCGGATCAGCCACGTCCCGGCGGGCTCGGGGCAGAGAGAGGCAGCGTCCGCGGGGGCACGGGGAGCGGAGAGAGGCACAGGAGGGACGACAGATGGCCTTGCCGGGAAAGCCAGAGCGCGCGGGACGTATGTGGCTGGCCGCAGCCCTCGGCCTGCTGGTCGCAGGCTCCGCCGCAGCACCCGCCCTGGCCGCCGATCCGTCCGGGAGCGCCACCCTGGCCCGTCAGCCCGAGGCCGCCGTCAACTTCACCTGGACGCTGGTGGCCGCCTTCCTGGTCTTCTTCATGCAGGCGGGGTTCGCCCTGCTGGGTGCAGGGCTGATCCGCTCCAAGAACACGGTCAACTACCTGACCAAGAGCTTCATGGACTTCTGCATGGCCTCGCTCTCCTTCTGGGCCTTCGGCTTCGCCCTGATGTTCGGCGGCTCCAGGCTGGCCCCAGGCCTGGAGGCCGGAGGCACCCTGGCGGGCTTCTCCGGATTCTTCCTGGCCCGCGGGAGCTACGACGTCTCCGCTGCGATGCTGTGGCTGTTCCAGATGGTCTTCGCCGCCACGGCGGCGACCATCGTCGCCGGCGCGGTGGCCGAGCGCATGAAGATCACTGCTTACCTGGCCTACAGCTTCCTCATCGGCGCGCTTATCTACCCCATCTACGGGCACTGGGTCTGGGGCGGGGGCTGGCTGGCAACCCTGCCCTGGGGCGCGGGGGCGCGGGACTTCGCTGGCTCCGGCGTCGTGCACGCCGTGGGCGGGCTGCTGGCCCTGGTCGGTGCGGCCATGACCGGTCCGCGCCTGGGGAAATTCAACCGTGACGGCACGGCCAATGCCATCCCCGGCCACAACATGGTCTACGCCGTGACCGGGACGTTTGTCCTTTTCTTCGGCTGGTTCGGCTTCAACGCCGGCAGCACCCTGGCGGCCACCGACCTGCGCACCGCGGTGATTGCCACAAACACCTTCCTCGCCGGAACCGCCGGAGCCGTAACCGCCCTCTACTACGCCCTGGTCCGCAGCGGTCGGGCGGATGTGGTCATGGCCTGCAACGGCGCGCTGGCCGGCCTGGTGGGGATCACCGCTCCCTGCGCCTACGTGGCGCCGTGGGCGGCGGTGGTGATCGGCGCCGTCGGCGCCCTGATCATGGTGGGTGTGAGCGCCTTCGTCGAGCGGGTCCTCAAGGTGGACGACCCGGTGGGTGCCATCGCCGTGCACGCGGGCGGGGGGCTGTGGGGCCTGCTCGCGGTGGGAATTTTTGCCGACGGCACCTACGGAGGCGTCCGCGGGCTGATTACCGGAGCCGGAGGTCAGATGTTGGCGCAACTGGTGAGCATCGGCGCGGTCCTGGCCTGGAGCCTGGGGACCGGGTTCCTGATGTTCTGGTTCCTCAAGGCGACCATGGGCCTTCGGGCCTCGCCGGAGGAGGAGCTGTCGGGGCTGGACGTCCCCGAGCACGGGATCGAGTGCTACCCGGAACTGCAACTGGTCCCGGTTATGGGCGCCAGTGAGCCCCCGGCGATGCGACGGGAGGTGGGAGCATGATCTCCGAGGTGACAGCCGCTGTCCTCTTCTTCCTCCTGCTGGCCGCGGCCTGGCTGGTCCTGCCCACGCTCTTCGTACACCGGGAGCGGGTGGAGGGAGCGGCACGGCGGGAGCGACAGAGGCAGGTGGCGGCCGAACGCGTGCACCTGGCCGGCCCCCTGCCGGGAGGTCCGCCCAGGATGCGCTCCCGGGGGGCGCTTGCCGGCAGGCTGGTGCGCAACTCCCAGGACGGGACCTCTCCAAACGGTACGACTCCCCGCTACTTCTTCGTCGCCGACGGGGGAGCCCACGGCCCGGGTGAACTGCGCGTCCCCATCTACCACCAGGTCAACCCCCGACCGGACCTGCTGCGCAAGGAGATCTACGTGGCAGAGGTGGCGGGGATGCGGCTGGAGGCCGGCAACCTGCCGCTTCTGGCAGAGATGCTATCGGTGGAGCTCGCCCGGCTGCGCCGCGGCGGCGCGCTGCCGCGCTACTGGTTCACGCTGCCCGACGGCGGCAGCGTGCCGGTATTCGCCCGGGGGGAGGGGTTTGAGGCCCGCATACCCGGGGGCCCGCACCTGGTGGAGCAGACGGTGGGCCGGCTGCGTCGCCGCCTGGCGGAGTACCTGGCGCCGTTCGGAGAGGCCGCCCGGGGCGGTGGGCCCGAGGTCCTGGTGCTTGGAGCCGACCTGCGCTGCGCCCGGCCGGTTGCGGCCTTCGCCGCTGGGGAACTCTGGCTGCCGGTCCTGCGTATGGACGGGGCGCTGGTGGTGGAGGAGGCGGTGTATGAGCGCCAGCCCGCGGAGGAGGACGCCGCCGCGCTGCTCCCCCTGCGCCGCCGCGTCGCCGACCGCCTGGTGGCCCGGGGTCGTGTGCGCTCCCCCGCCGAAGTTCGGATCGAAGAGGTGGAACGGCACGCAGCACAGCGGCTGCGCCTGCTCCTGGGCCCGCCGGTGGGCCACCTGCCCTGCTTCGGCGCCGAGGGCGGGACGCTGGAGCAGGTTCTGCTCCCGGTCTTCCGCTTCCAGGGCGAGGTGCTCTGCCCCGGCCGGGCGGACTTCTCCGTCCTCTACGTCGGTCGGGACGAGGAGGAGTTACGCGCTCAGGTGGACGGCTCCTCATGGCGGGACGGCCTGGGCGCGGCCGCAGACCTTCTCCCGCCCGCCGCAGCAGGGCAGGCCAGGGACAAGACCAGCGCGCTGGGGAGGGTGATCTGAGCCATGGCAGTGGGATGGATCGTGGCTGCGGGCGTGGTGCTGCTGGGCGCCGCCTTCGCCGTCTGGGCGCTGCGGTACACGAAGGTCGGCCCCAACGAGGTGCTGATCATCTCCGGCCGGCGGCGCACGGTGGCGGACCCCAGGGGAGGGAAGCGCACTGTGGGCTACCGCCTGGTGCACGGCGGGGGCACCTTCGTCTGGCCAATCAAAGAGAAGGTGCAGCGCATGTCCCTGGAGCTGATGACCCTGGAGGTGCGCACCCCCGAGGTATACACGGCCATGGCCGTCCCCGTCACCGTGGACGGGGTGGCGCAGATCAAGGTGAAGGGCGACGACGCCTCCATCGCCCTGGCCGCGGAACAGTTCCTCTCCCGGTCGCGGGAGGAGGTGATGCGCACCCTGCTGCAGACCCTGGAAGGGCACATGCGCGCCATCCTGGGGACCATGGTGGTAGAGGAGATCTACCGCGGGCGGCAGGAGCTGGCCCGCCGCGTGCGCGAGGCCGCCGCGGAAGACCTGGGGAAGATGGGGATGGAGATCATCTCCCTGACCATCCGCAACGTCACCGACAGTCAGGGCTACCTGGAGGCGCTGGCCCGCCCCCGCATCGCCCAGGTGAAGCGCGACGCGGTGAAGGGCGAGGCGGAGGCGGAGTGGGAGGCGCAGCAGGCCCGCTTTGCCGCCGACACCCGCATCGAGGCGGCGCGGCGGGACATGGAGATCAGCAAGGCAGGCTTCGAGGCGGAGGTGAAGCAGAAGCGGGCCGAGGCCGACCTGAGCTACGACCTGCAGCGGTTCAAGATGGCCCAGCGGGTGAAGGCGGAGGAAGTGCAGGTGGGCATTGTGGAGAAGCAGAAGGCCGTGGAGCTGCAGGCGCAGGAGATCCTCCGCCGGGAGAAAGAGCTGGTGGCCACCGTGCTCAAGCCCGCCGAGGTCGAGCGGCAGAAGGTGGAACTTCTGGCGGAGGCCGAGCACTACCGCCTCAAGGCGGAGGGGCAGGGGCGGGCCGAGGAGATCCGCGCCCGGGGGACGGCCGAGGCCGCGGTGATCAAGGAGAAGGGCCTGGCGGAGGCCGAGGCCATGCTGCGTAAGGCCGACTCCTGGGGGCGGTACAACGAGGCGGCCATCAGCGAGCTATTCATCAACGTCCTGCCCCAGCTGGCCCGCGCGGTGAGCGAGCCGCTGGCCAGGACCGA
This sequence comes from Armatimonadota bacterium, assembly GCA_031459715.1. Taxonomy (NCBI): domain Bacteria; kingdom Bacillati; phylum Candidatus Sysuimicrobiota; class Candidatus Sysuimicrobiia; order Candidatus Sysuimicrobiales; family Candidatus Humicultoraceae; genus Candidatus Humicultor; species Candidatus Humicultor tengchongensis. Next base: position 41,289 of record JAVKIA010000019.1, read on the forward strand.
GAAGATCGTGGTGGTGGGCAGCGACGGGAAGGGCACCGGTGCCTCCCGGATCACCGGCGACGTGGCCCAGGTGGTGGCGCAGCTACCGGCCGTGATCGAGGCGCTGACCGGGATCAAGCTGCACAAGCTCCTGGAGCGGCTCCCCGCCCTGGCGGCGGCCGGCCGCAGCGAGCCCGGGGACCGCGAGGCGCCTGCCGGGGAGGTGTAGGGAATGGCCAAGGCCAGTTTGCGTCCTGCGACGCTCAAACCGACCACAGCCGCGGAGGTGCTGGAGCTGTGCCAGGGGACCGTGGAGGTGCGGGAGCGGCAGCGGGTGGAGGTGGTCGACCTGCGCTTCGTGGACCTGCTGGGCGCCTGGCAGCACTTCTCCATCCCGGCGGGTGAGCTGAGCGAGGAGCTGTTTGCGGAAGGCATCGGGTTCGACGGGTCCAGCATCCGCGGCTTCCAGCACATCCACGAGAGCGACATGCTCCTCCTCCCCGACCCGACCACCGCGCGCATCGACCCCCTGGGCGATCCTCCCACCCTGGCCATCATCTGCAACGTGGTCGACCCCATCACCCGAGAACCCTACACCCGGGACGCCCGGTTCGTGGCCCAGAAGGCGGAGCGCTACCTGCGGGCCTCAGGTATCGCCGAAGTCAGCTACTGGGGGCCGGAGGTGGAGTTCTTCGTCTTCGACGACGTGCGCTTCGACCAGAACCAGCACTCCGGCTACTACTACCTGGATTCCATGGAGGGCGCCTGGAACACCGGGCGGGAGGAGAAGCCCAACCTGGGCTACAAGCCGCGGTACAAGGAGGGCTACTTTCCCGTCCCGCCCACCGACTCCCTGCAGCCCCTGCGCTCGCGCATGGTCCGCCGCCTGCTGGAGGCCGGCCTGGAGGTGGAGGCGCACCACCACGAGGTGGGCAGCGGCGGGCAGTGCGAGATCGACCTGCGCTTTACCTCCCTCACCGAGATGGGCGACCGCGTCCTCTGGTACAAGTACGTCGTGCGCAACGTGGCCCGGGCCGCGGGCAAGGTCGTCACCTTCATGCCCAAGCCGCTGTTTGGAGACAACGGCTCGGGGATGCACACCCACCAGAGCCTGTGGGCGGCGGGCGCCAACCTGTTCTTCGACCCCCGCGGCTACGCCCAGCTCAGCGAGCTGGCCATGTACTACATCGGGGGGCTGATCAGGCATACCCCGGCCCTGCTGGCCTTCTGCGCCCCCACCACCAACTCGTACCGCCGCCTGGTACCCGGCTACGAGGCGCCGGTGAACCTGGCCTACGCCCAGCGCAACCGCAGCGCCTGCATCCGCATCCCCGTCTACTCCGCCAGCCCGGGGGCCAAGCGCATCGAGTACCGCTGCCCCGACCCCACCTGCAACCCCTACCTGGCCTTTGCCGCCATGCTCATGGCCGGCCTGGACGGCATCGAGCAGCGGATAGACCCCGGGGCGCCCATGGACGTGGACCTGTACGAACTGGCCAGCGGCAACGGCGGCGCGGTCCCGCAGGTGCCTGCCTCACTCCCCGAGGTGCTGGATGCCCTGGAGGCCGACCACGACTTCCTCCTGCGCGGCGAGGTCTTCACCGAAGACCTCATCCACGCCTGGATCGCCTACAAGCGCCACAAGGAGGTGGACGCGGTGCGGCTGCGGCCCCACCCGTGGGAGTTCGCCCTGTACTTTGACGCCTGACGAACCATCCGGACGGGTTCCCGGCGGACCCGCATCGACACCTTTTCTCAGCCGGAGCCTCTCCGGTACAGGCTACGGAAGGTTATACCATCAAGCCGTTACGTTCGGCGGTGAGAATGGCCGGGTTGCGCAATTTGAAGAAATTACCGGCCACCCTCTTTGGCGTGATGCTGGATGCTCCGGGCATGGATCTGGATCGCCGCATCACAGTCGTCCCGGCGGGCTGTTCTGCGCCGGCCCTAACTCCTGACGACCTCGCGGCCTACCAGCGCACAGTGGGGGAGATCCTGGACGCCCACCGCCCTGGCCTGCTGGTGGTTGAGAACGAGGAAAACTCGGCTCTGTTCTATCGGGGCACACCTCGGGAGTACGGGGCTGAGCTTCAGGCGGCCCACTCAGGTGCAGGAGCAACTGGCACGGGGAAGGGCGCTGCTGGCGCAGTACCGGGCCGCCGGTGCCGACTTTCTCAGTATCCACCGGTACATTCCCGACCCACAGGCTCTGCGCCAGGCGGTCATCCTCCTGCGGCAGCGGTTGGGGCTCCGCTGGTAACCAATGAGATCGCCCAGCACGACCACAACCCGCAGACGACCACGGCCCTGCTGACGGCGGTGGCGGACCTGCGTTTGCCTTACGCGGTGTGGTTCAGCATCGACGCTGCACGGGCCCGGGCGCTGATGAACCCAGACGGGACGCTGCGCCCAACCGGCGAGGCCTTCCGGGCATTCATGGCCGGCCGGACACACCGGTAAGCAGCCGGGTAGGCTGGGCATGGGTCGGGAGGACCAGAAGCAGTGCGCCGGTTCCTGATCGACACCGACACCGCCTCCGACGACGCCGTGGCACTACTCATGGCCCACCGCTGGCCGGACGTGCAGGTGGACGCGGTCACCATCGTCGCCGGCAACGTGCCTGTGGAGATGGGCGCGCGCAACGCCGGCTACACCATCGAGCTGTGCGGCCAGGAGACACCGGTGTATGTGGGATGCGACCGGCCGCTGCTACGCGAGCCCCGCTGGGCCTTCTTCTTCCACGGCCCCGACGGCATGGGTGGGATGAACTACCCGCCGCCGAGTTCAACATCTGGGTGGACCCCGAGGCCGCCCGCATTGTGCTTCACTCGGGGATGCCCATCCTCATGGTGGGCTGGGAGCACTGCCGGGGCCCGGCGGCGTTCGACGAAGCCGGGATGGAAGAGGTCCGCCGCATCGGCACGCCCTACGCCCGGTTCGTTCTGGACTGCAACCGCACGGCCATCCGGGTGGCTATGGAGTGGCTGGGGGAGCCGGGACTGACGCTGCCGGATCCGGTAACCATGAGCATCGCCCTGGACCCGGCGGTATGCACTTCACGCGGCCGGCACTTCGTGGAGGTGGAGACCGCCAGCGACCTCACCCGCGGCATGACCGTGGTGGATCGCCACGGGGTGCTGAACCGGGAGCCCAACGTCGAGGTGTGCTGGGCCATCGACGTACCCCGCTGGAAGGAGACGCTGCTCCGCACGCTGCGCTGAGCGGTGGCGGGACGGTCAAGTGGCGGGGGCGGTAGGGACGATCACGCGGCGCGAGCGGCGGGAGGAACGATCACCCCGCGCCCGGCGGCAAGGGGACGGTCACGCAGCCCCGTAGCGCTCCCAGGAGACGATCTGCTCCAGGGGCTTCCGCCCCCTGTGCAGCAACACCCGGTAGACGATACGTTCCACCGGGCTGCGCTTCTTCGCGGGAAGGCCGAAGGCCACCACCACGGCGAGCTTCATGGAGGGAGGTAGCCCCAGGAGTTCCTTGGCCCTGGCCTCATCGTGCATCACGGTGGGACAGGAGCCCACTCCCAGCGCCCAGGCGGCCAGCATCATGTTCTGCGCGCAGCGGCCCGCGTCGAAGCTATCCCGCTCCGCTTCTACGGCCACAGCCACCGCAAACGCCGCGTCGGCCAGGTGGGCCGCGAACCGACCGCAGCGTGCCAGTTGCTTGAGGCCCTGCCTCTCCGTGACCACCACGAAGTGCCACGGTTGCCGGTTGCGGCTGCTCCCGCTCCACCGCCCGGCCTCCAGAATCTGCACGATGGTCTCCCTGGGGACCTTCGCGGCGAGGAAGGACCGTACCTCACGCTTGCTCCGGATGCAGCGGTATGCCTCCACGGCCAGGCCTCTTGAGCCACGCTTCAGGTCCAGTGTACCGTGGTCTGCCGCACCCCGTGCACCCGGGCAACCGCCCCTGAGCGCAGCGGGAGCCCGGCCGCCCTCGGTCGAATCACAGGCGGGGGAGCGGTCCGGTGGCAGAGGCAGACCAGGAACCCGCAGGAGCACAGCGAGAAGTGGCAGAGGGTCGCTATGTCCGCCCCAACGACGTCCGCATCTGCGGCCGCACCGCCGGAGGATCCCGCCGCCTTCCGGCGCACGGGCGGAGAGATCCTGGACGCGCACCGCCCCGCGCTCCTGGTGGTCGAGAACGAGGAGAACTCCGCTATGGAGACTAAAGCTGCGGCCCTCGCATTGGTGGTAGCAGCGGTGTTCCCGGGCTTCGGC
>JAVKIA010000020.1 GCA_031459715.1 Armatimonadota bacterium
TTCTGGCTTCCTGCAGGCGCCGGGGGTACTGCGATGACAGAGCGGGCCTGCCATCTCTCGACTGGACGAGAGGGGGCCGAGCCTCTGCATCGCCCGTGGTAGGCCCCTCCGGATCCCTCAATACCATAACCGAACCCCGCTCCTTTGCCCCGCTGTTTCCTTCACCAGGCGTCGCGGTGAGAGGGTGCTGAGAGAGACGACGGTTATCCTTCCGGGCGACATCCTCAGGCAGAGAGGCTTCCACGCAGGTGCTCCGACGCCGGTCTGCAAGAGGGCAACAAGGCCCCCCGCGGGTGATTGCCGGTACGCTGTGGCTGCGCCAACCGCCTGCTCCCTCTGATGCCTGGGACCTGCTGGCCGTCCTTCGGTCGGCCGGTCCGGCCTATACCCCGATCTGGTTCAGGGCCACCGGGATGGCCACGGCCAGGGTAGTGGGGCGGCGGAGTGAGTCGCTGGTGGTGGAGTACCTGGCGCACGGCCATGAGATCGAGCTGCTGCGCCGGGCGGGCACCGTTCCCCGGCGCCTCCTCCACAGCGTCTTCGCGCACAGGCTGCCCTCCGTCCACCTCTACGGACCGGCACTGACCTCGCCGGCGGAGGCGCTGGCCTTTATCCACCTGGTGCGGGCGCTCAGCGATGTCCTGCACCCTCTGGCGGGCGTGTTCGATGAGCATGCCGGAGATGAGTGGAGTCACGCCAACGACAAAGGTGACGCGAACGTCGGAGGCCGCGCCAAGGCCAAAGACTACGGGAACGTTAGAGACCGCAAGAATAGCCCGGGTGCGCCCAGCCTCCCGGTGGACCGCAACTCTGCGGCCCACCCCGACCCGGGGGAGCGGCGGGTGCATGGCCTTCCCGCCTGGCTCACCCTGGTAGGAGGAGATCGGGTCACCGCGATCGGCGCCAGCCGCCTGCTCATGGCGCCGGTGTATCTGATTGACCCACTGGACGATGGGGGGCTCCTGATTGCCGCCACACCCTTGCCCCGGGAGGCGTGCGCAAACGCCGGCCGTCGGTCCGGGGCGCGGGCGCCGCTGCTCCCTGAGCAGGGGTGGTGGCCGGGGGCCCCCCTCCTCGGCGCGGAGGAGCTCCTCCCGGCCAGGTAGCGGCGTCCGGAGCCGCAGTCTGGGCGGCGGCCCCGGGGCCTGCTGCCGGTCGTCTCTCCTCGGTCGGACTCTTCTCCGCCGGCTCTCCGGTCCCTATTTTCCCCATTTTGTAGTCGCACGTGAGGTATCCCCCCACCGCTAGTGGTCAGCGCGTCGGCCGGTGGAGGGAGATGGCCGCCGGAGACCGGCGGGCGCAGATCCGCGCCGCATCGGGGTTTTCGCGCTCGATCCAAAAATTCGTGCGCCACCGGGAAGGACTTTGCGCCGAGGCGGAGAACGTGGGAGGTTAGTGGAGTAAAGTGGGGAATAGTGGGGATGCTCCGTGGCGAGTTCCGCTACACCCTGGACGAGAAGGGACGGGTCGTGCTCCCGCCTCCGTTCCGCCGCGAGCTGGGGGCGACGGTCATCGTCACGCGGGGGTTCGACCACTGCATCTGGGTGTACTCCAAGAAAGGGTGGGCGGGCGTAGAGAGGGTGCTGCGCGGGCTGCCACTGCGGGAGCGGGATTTTCAGCGCTTCCTCTTCGCCGCGGCGCGGGATGTGGAGGTGGACCGGCAGGGCCGGATCACCCTTCCGGAGACGCTGCGGGAGTATGCGGCGATCGACCGGGAAGTGGTGGTGACGGGCATGGGCACCCGCCTTGAGATCTGGAGCGAGGCGCGGTGGAAGGAGGTCGTGACCCGGATCCAGCGTCAGGCTGTGGAGATCGCGGAAAAGATCGACGTCAGCCTCTAGGCGCGGCCCGGGGCGGCACCCGGAGAGACGCGGTCCGGGGTGGGACCGCGGGGAATGCAGAAGGGCGGGGAGCAGGGGCAGAGGCGGATGGCCACGCACATCCCCGTCCTGCTGGAAGAGACGCTGGGCCTGCTGGCCCCCCGACCGGGCGGGACATATGTCGACGCCACGGTGGGGGCGGGCGGCCATGCCGAGGCCATCCTGGAGCGCATCGCTCCAGGAGGCCGGCTGATCGGGCTTGATCGCGACTCCGAGGCCCTGGCGGTGGCCCGGCAGCGGCTGGCGCGATTCGGCACTGCGGTGACGTTGGTGCACGCCAACTTCACCCGCCTACGTCAGGTCCTGGAGGAGCTGGGCTTGGAAGCGGTGGACGGAGTGGTCATGGACCTGGGGGTATCATCGCTGCAGCTCGGCGACCCGGCGCGGGGGTTCTCCTTCCAGGCGTCGGGTCCGCTGGACATGCGCATGGACCGCTCCGCAGGCGAGACGGCGGCGGAGCTGCTCAACCGGCTTCCGGAGGAGGAGGTGCGGCGGATCCTGCGGGAGTACGGAGAGGAACGGTGGGCGGGGCGTATCGCTCGGGCCATCGTCCGTGCCCGCCCGCTGCACACCACAACGGAGCTGGCGGACCTGGTGGCGCGGACCATCCCCCGCCGTCACCACCCGCGGAGGATTCACCCGGCCACGCGAACTTTCCTGGCGCTGCGCATCGCCGTAAATCACGAGCTGGACGACCTGAAGGACGCACTGCCAGACGTGGTGGAGGGCCTCAGGGAGGGAGGGCGACTCTGCGTAATCACCTTCCACTCCCTGGAAGACCGCACCGTAAAACACACCTTCCTGTGCCTCTCCCGTGAGTACCCCTCCGGACCTGGGCCCTCCACCCGCACGCTCTGCCGCAGGACGGTGGCGGCACCCCGGGTGCGCCTGCTGACGCGCCGCCCGGTGGTGCCCTCCGCGGAGGAAGTTGCACGCAATCCCCGCGCCCGGAGCGCCAAGCTGCGCGCCGTGGAGCGGGTCGGCCAGACGACGCACGGTTCATAGGTGAGGGCGGGTGCTCGGTCTTCGCGCCTCCATTCGCAGCATTGCATCAGACCTTCGGCCTGAGCACCTCCGGCAGCCGAGCGCCCGCCCGCTGTCCTCACACGCGTGCCCGGGCGGTGCAGCCATGATGGCTACGCAGCGCCGCGCCCGCGTCTACCCTGTGGTCGTGCCGGACCGGCGGCTGCGGGAGCGGCCCACCCCGCGCCGCCGGTTCCGGCGAAATCCGATGGCCGCAGCCATGGTGGTGGCGGCCCTGGCGATCCTTCCCGCGCTCCTCTACGTCTACCAGCGTACAGAGGCGGCGGCGACCGGTTACACCATCCTCCGACTCCAGCGCGAGCTCGCCCGTCTGGAGAGCGAGCACGCGCGCCTACAGGCCACCGTCTCCGTCCTGAGGTCGCCGCAGCGGATCGAGCGCATCGCCATGAGAGAGCTTGGCATGGTGCCGCCCCGCCAGCGCCAGCTCGCCGCCATCACCACGGCTCCGGCCGTCGTCGCCTCCCCGGCGCCGCCACGCTCCCTGGCTGAGCGCCTGGGAGCGTGGCTAGGGTTCGGCGAAGCCCAGGCACGCGAGCTGGAGCGATGACGCGACGCCCCACCGGGCGGTCGCGTCTGCGTCTGCAGCGCGCCCGGCCGCGTGCTGCCCCGTCCCCGCGACGTCCCCCTGTAACGGCCGCGCAGTTGCAGCAGGCCGTACGGCGTCGCATCCTGGTGCTCTTCGTCCTCCTCCTTTTCGCCCAGGGCCTGCTGCTTGGCCGCCTCATCTACATCCAGGGCACTCAGGCCGGGTACCTGCAGCGGCTGGCGCTCAACCAGCAGCTGGAAGCCTTTTCCCTGCCCAGCCAGCGTGGCCGGATCTTCGACCGTACCGGACGCCCCCTGGTGACCAACGTGGAAGCGGAGTCGGTCTTCGCCGTCCCCCGGGCCATCCCCGATGCGCGGGCCTTCGCCCGTCGTGTGGCGCCGCTGCTGCAGCTGGATCCGCAGGAGGTCGAGCGGAGGCTGGAACCCGGTCTGTACTTCGCGTGGCTGAGGCGCAAGGTCAGCCCCCAGATGGCAGCGGCGCTGCGCGCCCTGCGGCTGGAGGGACAGGTGGGGTTCCTGCGCGAGGAGCGGCGCGCCTATCCCAACGGTACGCTGGCCGCACACCTCCTGGGATTTGTCGGCGTGGACAATCAAGGGTTGGCCGGCGTGGAACTGGCCTACGATGCCACCCTGCGGGGACACCCGGGAAAGGTGGTGACGGGCCGGGATGCGGTGGGCCGACCTCTGGTGGAGACCCAGCGGCTGGCTGCACCCCCGATGGATGGGGCCGACCTGGTGCTGACCATTGACCAAGTGGTACAGCACATTGCCGAGCGGGAGCTGCAGAAGGGGGTGCAGGAAAGCGGCGCAGCGCGGGGCACGGTCCTGGCCATCGACCCGCGGACGGGGGAGGTGCTGGCGCTGGCGGCGGTGCCGTCCTTCGATCCGGGCGCCTTCCAGCGGGTCCCTCCCCAGCGCTGGGTCAACCGGCCTATCAGCGAGGTGTACGAGCCCGGGTCGACCTTCAAGGTGATCACGGTGGCCGCAGCCCTGGACGCGGGCCGGGTGACGCTGGCGGACCGGTTCGACTGTCCGCCCTTCCTGCAGGTGGGGGCGCACCGCATCCGTGACGTCCACCGGTCCTGCACCACGACCCAGACCCTGACCGACATCATCCGTCATTCATCCAACGTGGGGGCCGCTCAGGTGGCGGCCCGGCTGGGCAGGCAGACGTTTTACGACTACATCCGCCGCTTCGGCTTCGGCACGGCCACGGGCATTGACCTGCCCGGGGAAGCCCCCGGGATCATCCGCCCGCCCCAGGAGTGGCTGGGGCCGAGCCTGCAGACCATCGGCTTCGGGCAGGGGATCTCCGCCACGCCGCTGCAGCTGCTGGTGGCGGCCTCCGCGCTGGCCAACGGCGGCGTGCTGGTACGGCCGCACGTAGTACGCATGGTGCGTGACCGCGAGGGACGGTTGCTGCAGGCCGTAGGCACCCCTCCCGGACGTCGCGTCATCGCCGCGGAGGTGGCTGCGGCGGTGTTGAGAATGATGATCCGTGTGGTAGAGGACGGCACGGGGAAGCTGGCGGCCGTTCCGGGCTATGTGGTCGCGGGGAAGACGGGGACGGCGCAGATTCCGGCGCCGCAGGGCGGCTACTTCGCAGGCCGCTACATCAGCTCGTTCCTTGGGTTCGCTCCCGTTCCCCATCCCCGGCTGGCCGTCCTGGTGGTGCTGGAGGAGCCCCGGGGCGCCTACTTCGGGGGTGCCGTGGCCGCGCCGGTCTTCCGCGCCATCGTTGAGGCGGCGCTGTGGTACCTGCGCGTGCCGCCAAGCGCATCGGCGCCCCTCCCGCCGAGCGCGCCCTGACCGGGGCGTGCCGTGGTCGCGCGGCACCGGTCTATAATGGTCGGGTGAACCGGCCGCTGCTGGTCATCTTCCTGACCATCCTGGTCAACCTCATCGGCTTTGGCATCATCATCCCGCTGCTGCCCTTCTACAGCCAGGCGCTGGGCGCTTCGCCCCTGGTCATCGGGTTGCTGTTCGCCTCGTTCTCGCTGGCGCAACTGGTGGCCGGGCCCATCCTGGGGGACCTCTCCGACCGCTGGGGCCGCCGGCCGGTGCTGCTGCTCAGCCTGCTGGGGACAGCGGCCAGCTTCACCCTCCTGGCGGTGGCCCGCAGTGTCGCCGTGCTCTTCCTGGCGCGCATTGTCGACGGCCTCTCCGGGGGCAACATTTCCACCGCACGGGCCTATATCGGGGACATCACCCGAGAGGAGGACCGGGCGCGGGGGTTTGGGTTGATCGGCGCAGCCTTCGGGCTGGGGTTCATCCTGGGGCCGGCGCTGGCGGCAGGGCTGGGGCACATCGGTTACAGCGCCCCGGCGTGGGCTGCAGCGGCGCTGGCCCTTGGCGCGGCTGGCCTGGCCTGGCGCTGGCTTCCCGAGACGGTGCATCGGGTGGCGGCGGGTCGGGGCGCACCCTGGCGGGCCCTCCCCGGGCTGTTGCGCCATCCCCGCCTGGGTCCCCTCCTGTTCATCGATCTGACCTTCTGGTCCGCGCAGGCCATCTACCAGACGACTTTCGCCCTCTTCGGCGCCCGCCGGTTTGGCTTCGGCGTGCCCCAGACCGGAGCGCTGCTGGCCGGGGTGAGCGCACTCGGCGTGGTGGTGCAGGTGGGCTTCGTGGGTCCGGTGGTACGACTCCTGGGAGAGTGGCGGGCGCTGGCCCTGGGGCTCCTCCTGGCCGCTGTGGGCCTGGGTACCGCCGCGGCCAGTCACACGCTGGGAGTGCTCCTCCTGGGTCTGCTGCCCGCCGGAACGGGCATCGCTCTGGCGATCCCCTCGCTCACCAGCCTGCTCAGCCGCACCGCCGATCCCCAGACGCAGGGACGGGTGCAGGGGGTAGCCAGCGCGCTGGAGAGCCTGGGGCGCACCGTCGGTCCGGTCTGGGGTAACGGTACCCTGCAGGCGGCGGGGGAAGGGGCGGCTTTCGGCTCCGGTGCGGTGGTGATGGGCGCGCTCGCCGCCGCCGTCTGGGCCACCCAGCAGGCGGCGCGCCGCGAGCGGGCCCGGGCCTGGAGGTGAGTGCATGCTGTTCCTGACCTACGCCGGCGCCCAGGGGCCCCGCCTGGGCGTCCTGGTCGACGAGCTGGTCTACGATCTCCCGGCGCTGTACCGGCGCCTGGTGCGGCAAGAGGGGAAGACGCCGCAGGGGGCCATCCCCACCGACCTGGTGAGCTTCATCGAGCGCAGCTCGGTGGTGCTAGTACGGCGGCTGCTGGCGCTGGTCCGCGCATTGCCCCCAGCCAGCCGGCGCGCGCTGGCCCGCCCGCTGCGCGCGGTGACCCTGATGGCCCCCATCCCCCGGCCGCGCAAGAACATCTTCTGCGTCGGCCGCAATTACCCGGCGCACATCCGCGAAGCCGCAGTCCCTCCTCCCCAGCAGCCCGTGTGGTTCACCAAGCCGCCCACCGCTGTCATCGGGCCCTTCGCCCCCATCCTCTACCCTGCTGCCACCCGGGCCCTGGACTACGAGGTGGAGCTGGTAGTGGTGATAGGGCGGCGGGGGCGGAACATACCGCGGGAGCACGCGCTGGAGTACGTCTTCGGGTACACGGTGATGAACGACGTAACTGCCCGCGACCTGCAGCGTGAGCGCGGCCAGTGGTTCAAGGGCAAGAGCCTGGACACCTTCGCTCCCCTGGGCCCCTGGGTGGTGCACCGCTCGGCGCTGCCGCAACCGCAGCGGCTGATGGTGCGGGCGCGGGTCAACGGTGAGCTACGCCAGGAGGCCTCCACCGCCGAGATGATCTTTCCACTTGAGGCGCTGATTGCGGACCTCTCGCGGGGGATGACCCTGGAGCCCGGGGACCTGATCGCCACGGGCACACCGGGTGGCGTGGGGATGGGGTTTCAGCCGCCGCGCTACCTGCAGGTTGGCGACGTGGTAGAGGTTGAAGTGGAGGGTATCGGGGTTCTGCGCAACCCGGTGCAGGCGGCGCCGGGTCAGGCGGAGCGCATGGTGAGGGAGAAGCTGTGAAGAGTGTCCCCCTTTCCGCTCTCCTGGCCGCCCTCCCCGGGTGTACCGTCAGGGGGGATGTGCGGCGGACTATTACGGGGATCGCCTATCACTCCAACCGGGTGCAGCCCGGGTTTCTCTTTGCCGCCATCCACGGTACCCGCCACGACGGCCACGCATTCGTCCCGGAGGCCCTGCGCCGGGGTGCTGTTGCGTTGCTGGTGCAGCAGCCGGTGGCAGCGCCGCTTCAGGTTCCGCAGATACTGGTGGCCGACACCCGCGCCGCCCTGGGCGCGCTGGCCGCCGCCTTCTACGGCCACCCCGCGGAAGCGTTGACCGTCATTGGAGTCACCGGCACTAACGGCAAAGGGGTGACCACGTTCTTCATCGACGCGATCCTCAAGGGAGCCGGCTACCGCAGCGCCATCATCGGGACCATGGGAGCGTGGACCCCCGGGGGGTTCGTGGAGACCGACCGCACCACGCCGGAGGCGCCCGACCTGCAGCGCCTGCTGGCCGGCCTGCGCGACCAGGGGGTGACCCACGTGGCCATGGAGGTGGCCTCCCACGCGCTGGCGTTGCATCGGGTGCACGGGACCCGCTTCCGGGTCGCGGTCTTCACCAACCTGACACCCGACCACCTGGACTTCCACGGCACGTGGGAGGCCTACCTGGAGGCGAAGCGCCGGCTCTTTGCCCTGGTGGACCCCCGGGGGTGGAGCGTGATCAATGCCGACGATCCTGCGGGGGAGGAGATGGCCCGGGCCAGCCGGGCTCCGGTGCGCCGCTACGCCGGGCAACGCGGGTGGCTCTCTGCTCCTCCCGGGGTGGACCTGTGGGCGGAGGAAGTGGTGCTGGGCCTGGAGGGATGCACCTTCCGCGCCACCACATCGCAGGGCTCCTGTCCGGTCCGGCTGCCCATCGGCGGCGCCTTCAACGTGGCCAACGCCCTGGCCGCGCTGGCCACCGGGCTGGCCCTGGAGATCCCGCTGGAGGTCGGGGCGGCGGCGCTGGAGACGGTGCGCGGGGTCCCCGGTCGTTTCGAGCCGGTGCGGGAAGGGCAGGACTTCGCCGTCATCGTGGACTACGCCCACACGCCCGACGGCCTGGAGAACGTGCTGCGCACGGCGCGGCAGATCACGCGCGGAAGGGTCATTGTGGTGTTCGGCTGCGGCGGCGACCGCGACCGGGCCAAGCGGCCCCTGATGGGGCGGCTGGCCGCGGAGCTGGCGGACTTCGCCGTCGTCACCTCGGACAACCCGCGCAGCGAAGAGCCCCGGGCGATCATTGAGGAGATCCTCCAGGGCGTGCGGGCAACGGGAGAGGGGCTGCGCCGCGCCCGAGTGGCGGTTGAACCGGACCGCCGCGCGGCGATTCACTGCGCCGTCTCCACCGCCACCACGGGGGATGTGGTGATCATTGCGGGGAAGGGGCACGAAACCACCCAGGAGGTCCTGGGGGTGCGACACCCCTTCGACGACCGGGTCGTCGCCCGCGAGGCCCTGCGGGCCCGGCGGGGGTGCGCGGCGCCATGACCCGGCCGGTGACCCTCTCCCTGGCCGAGCTGGCGCGCGCTGTGGGGGCGCGTGTTTATCCTCCCGGGGTCGAGCGCGACCTGCAGGTCCGTACGGTGCGCGGGGTCTCCACCGACAGCCGCACCGTGCAGCCGGGCGACCTCTTTGTGGCCCTGCGCGGGCCCCGGACCGACGGCCACCGCTTCATCGGCGCTGCGGCGGCCCGCGGGGCGGTGGGGGTGGTGGCCGCAGTGCTCCCCGAGGAACCGAAGCCTGGGGTCCCGGTCCTGCTGGTCGGCGACACCCTGCGCGCCCTGGGGGCCATCGCCGCGCGCTACCGGCGGGAGCTGGCGGCACAGGTTGTCGGTGTCACCGGCAGCGTGGGCAAGACCACGGTGGTGGCGCTGGCGGCTGCGGTGCTGGCGCAGCGCTACCGGGTGGTATGCTCCCAGGAGACCTGGAACGCGGAGATCGGCGTCCCGCTTACCCTCCTGCGGGCCACGGGAGACACCGAGGTGGTGGTGGCGGAGATGGCGATGCGTGGCCTGGGGCAGATCCGCGAGCTCGTGGAGATGGCCAGACCGCGCATCGGCGTCGTCACCAACGTCGGGGAGACCCACCTGGGGCTGCTGGGATCCGTGGAGCGCATCGCCCGGGCCAAGGCCGAGCTGGTGGAAGGCCTGCCGCCGGAGGGCACCGCCGTCCTGAACGCCGACGATCCCTGGACTGGCTACCTGACCGCTCTGGCCCCCTGCCGCATCCTCCGGTTCGGACTGTCGCCGGAGGCAGAGGTGCGCGCGGAGCAGGTGGTGGCGGCCGGCCGGGGATGCACCTTCCGCCTGGTCGTGGGGACGGAGACCGCGGAGGTCCACCTGCCGCTGCCCGGGCGGCACAACGTGGGCAACGCTCTTGCGGCAGCAGCGGTCGGTACCGTCCTGGGTGTGCCCATCGATGCCCTGCGTGCTGGGCTGGAACGGGCCCCGCAGCCATCCCGGCGCCTGCAAGTGGAGGAGGTGGGGGATCTCCTCATCATCAACGATACCTACAACGCCAGCCCGCGCTCGGTGCGTGCCGCGCTGGAGGTTCTGGAAGGACTGGCGGGAGGGCGCCGCCGCGTGGCCATCCTGGGGGACATGCGGGAGCTGGGTGACGAATCGCCCCGCCTGCACCGGGAGATCGGTCTGGAGGCGGCTCGACGGGGAACGGCGCTGATCCTGACTGTCGGCCCCGAGGCCAGCGCGCTGGCGGAGGGCGCGCGGCAGGTGACGGGATCCGAGGTCTTCCACTTTCCCGACCGCGAGGCGGCGGTGGCACTCCTGCCTGCGCTGCTCCGCCCCGGTGACGTCATCCTGGTGAAGGGGTCGCGAGCGATGGCCCTGGAAGCGGTGGTGGAGGCGTTGCGCGACCTGGCGACCTCCCTGCTCCGAAGGTGACCGGCGTGGAGCGGGCGGCACTGGCCGCGGTCCTGGCCGCCGCGCTCGTCCTTCTGGGCGGACGCAGGGTGATCGCCGGGCTGGCCGCGTGGAACGTTCGCCAGGCCATCCGGGAAGACGCCCCGGCGCGTCACCGCGACAAGGCTGGGACGCCTACGCTCGGCGGGCTCCTGCTGGTGGGGGCGGCGGTCCTCGGCACGTTGGCGGCCGCCCCGCCCACGCCTGCGGTGGCGCTGGTGCTTCTGATGATGCTGGGATTCGGCGGTATCGGCCTGCTGGACGACGTCCTCAAGGTGCGCCGCGGACGCAACCTGGGCTTGCGCGCCCGGGAGCGCCTGGCCGCGCAGGGGCTGCTGGCCGCCGGGGCGGTCCTGTACGTGAGCCGCTTTGTGGCGGACGGGTCCACCCTGGCCCTCCCCTGGACGGGCAGGGTGGAGCTGGGGTGGATCTACGTGCCCTTCGGCATGGCCTTCATCCTGGGCTTCGTGAACGCGGTAAACCTGGCTGACGGGCTGGACGGGCTGGCGGCGGGCCTATGCGCCATCGCGGCTGGAGCCTACGCGGCCATCGCCTTTCACCTGAGGCAGCCCGGCCTGGGGCTGCTGGCGGCGGGCCTGGCCGGCGCGTGCATCGGGTTCCTCTGGTTCAACGCCCATCCCGCCCAGGTGTTCATGGGAGACGCGGGGAGCAACGCGCTGGGGGCGGGGCTGGCAGGACTGGCCATCCTGACGAAGACGGAGCTGGTGCTGGTCGTGGTCGGGGCGGTGTTTGTGGCCGAGGCGCTTTCCGTGCTGGCCCAGGTGGCCTACTTCAAGGCCACCGGCGGGCGGCGCATCTTCCGCATGAGCCCGCTGCACCACCATTTCGAGCTGGCCGGGTGGACGGAGCCTCAGACGGTGACCCGTTTCTGGCTGCTGGCCGTCCTGGCCGCGCTGGCGGGGCTGCTGGTAGTTTTCTGAGCGGTAGGCGGGACTGGTCGAGGAGGGAGAGGCAGGTGGACGCCCTTGGGCTGCGCGGGAAGGCCATCCACGTGATTGGGGCTGCGGGCACCGAGGGGTCTGCAGTGATCGACTTCCTGCTTTCCCACGGCGTCACCACCATCACCGGGCACGACCTCAGTGCGTCCTCCGAGCAATTTGCGGAGACCTTCTATCGGACGCACCAGTGGCTCCCTCCCGAGGGGCGGCAGGGGGCGCTGGCCCGATTTCTGGACTCCCCGGTGCGGATCCGCTACCGCGACGACTACCTGGCAGGGATCGAGGAGGCGGACCTGATAGTGGTACCACAGTCCTGGTTCCGCCATCCGGAGAATGCCCCCCTGCACGCGCTGCGGGCCCAGGGCGTGCCCTTCACCTCTATGACCCGCCTCTTCTTCCAGACCTGTCCCTGCCCCATCATCGGGGTTACCGGGACCAACGGCAAGTTCACCGTCGTCACCCTGATCTCTGAGATGTTGCGGGCGGCCGGGTGGACTGTCTTCTGCTCCGGCAACGACCGCAGCCACGTGCCCATGCTCTACTTCCTGGACCGGATCACCCCCCGGGCCTGGCTGGTGCTGGAGATCAGCAACCGGCAACTGGTGGACCTGGATCGCAGCCCGCACATCGGGGTCGTCACCAACGTGGTGCCCCATCACCTGGACGACCACGGGACCATGGAGGCGTACACGCAGGTGAAGGCCACGCTGATCCGCTACCAGGAGCACGGGGACCACGCCGTCCTGAACCGTGACAACCCGCTGACGGCGGCCATGGCCCAAGAGGCCCGCGGGCAGGTCTGGTGGTTCAGCGCCGGGGGAGCCGTGCCCCAGGGAGCGTACCTCGACGGAGAGGTGCTGCGGCTGGCCGGCGGGGGCGCGCCGGCGATCCTGCCGGCCGCCGAGCTTCTCCTCCCCGGGGGGGCCATGGTGGAGAACGCCCTGGCCGCCTGCGCCGCCGCGGCCATCATCGGCGTGCCCCCCGGGATCATGGCAGGCGTCCTGCGAGAGTTCCGCGGCCTCCCGTACCGGTTTCGCCGGGTGGGGGAGTACCGCGGGATCGCCTTCTACGAGGACTCGCTGGCGACCAACCCCACGGCTGCGGCTGCGGCCATCCGCAGCCTGGACCGGCCCTTCTTCCTCATCGCCGGGGGCTTCCGCCGGGGCGCCGTCCCCGAGGACTTCCGGCCCATGACCGATGCGCTCGTTGCCTCAGGGCGCTGCCGCGCGGTCTTCCTCATTGGCTCCACGGCCCGGGCGCTGGCCTACGCGGTGGAAGCGCTTCCTCCGCCGCGTCCGCCCGCGGTCATTGCCGGAACGCTGGAGGCGGCGATGGCGGAAGCGGCACGTCTGGCCCGGCCCGGGGAGGCGGTCCTGCTCTCTCCGGGGTGTGAGTCCTTCGACCAGTTCGCCGACTACCGCCAGCGGGGGGACCGCTTCCGCGCCCTGGCGGAGGAGTTTGCCACGGCCGGGGCCAAGTAAGCACCAACTGAATACCGCTGACCTCTCATGGACGCCGTACCGCGCCGTTTCCCGGACGTCTACCTCTTCTCCGCCACCGTCGCCCTGATCGGTATGGGTATCGTCATGATCTACAGCTCCAGTGCCATCGTCGCTCTGGAGTGGTTCGGGGACCCTGCTTTCTTTCTGAAGCGGCAGCTGCTGTGGGCTGCTCTGGGGCTGGGCGCCATGTACGTGACGCTGACCGTCCACTACCCGCGCCTGCGGCAGCTAACCCCGGGGCTGCTGCTTGTGGGGTTGCTGGCTCTGGCGGTGGTGTTGCTTCCGGGGGTGGGGCGGGAAGCGGGCGGAGCGCGGCGCTGGCTGGTGCTGGGGCCGGCGACCTTCCAGCCGGCGGAGGCGGCCAAGCTCATCCTCATCCTCTACCTGGCCAGCTATCTGGACACCCGGGGGGCCGCCATCCGTCAGTTCCGCGTCCTGCGCCCCCCGGTTCTGGTCACAGCCACGCTGTTCCTCCTTGTGGCTGCCCAGCCCGACATGGGGACAGCCCTGCTCCTGGTGGGGATCGCCGGTGCGATGCTCTTCGTAGGGGGCGCCAGCCTGTGGCACCTGGGAGGCGCATTTCTGGCCGGGCTCCCCGTCCTGGCGGCCGTGACCGTGCTGGAGCCCTACCGCGTGCGCCGGCTCATGGCCTTCCTCAATCCCTGGCGTGACCCCCGAGGGAGCGGCTTCCACGTCATCCAGTCGCTTCTGGCGTTGGGGTCGGGTGGGCTCCTGGGAGTGGGACTAGGTGCGAGCCGGCAGAAGTACTTCTACCTCCCGGAGCGGCACACCGACTTCGTCTTTGCCATCCTGGGGGAGGAGCTGGGACTAGTGGGGGCGGCGGCGGTGATTGGCCTGTTTGCTTTCATCGCCTACAGGGGGCTGCGCATCGCCCGCTCGGCACCGGACCGGTACGGGGCGCTGCTCGCCGCCGGGATTACCACCAGCATCGTAGGGCAGGCAGCGGCCAACATCGGGGTGACGGCGGGAATCCTCCCGGTCACTGGCGTCCCTCTGCCGTTTGTAAGCTTTGGCGGCTCCTCTCTGCTGATGACCTGCCTGGGGGCGGGGATCCTGTTGAACATCTCCCAGTACGGTGCCCGTCGCAGCCCGAAGGCGCTCCCATGGCATCCGGCCAGGGAGGTGGAGTGAGTGGGCACCGCGGGGGACCTGCGGCTGGTCATCGCTGGCGGGGGGACGGGAGGTCACCTCTACCCGGGGATCGCCGTGGCCGAGGTGGCACAGGCACGCCTTGCCGCCCGGATCCTGTTCATGGGCGGGGCGCGGCTGGAGGCGCGCGTGCTGGGCCCGGCCGGGTGGGCCTTCGTCCGGGTGGCCTCCCGCCCGCTGCCGCGGCGGGTGGGCCCCGCTGCTATCTGGTCGCTGGGGGTGAACGCTGCGGGGACGCTGCAGGCACTTGGCCGCCTGCGGCGCTTTTCGCCGGATGCGGTGCTGGCCACCGGCGGGTACGCCGCCGCTCCCGTAGGCCTGGCGGCGCTTCTCCTAGGCATCCCCCTGGTGCTGCAGGAGCAGAACATGCTCCCCGGCCTGGTCAACACCTGGCTTGCCCGCTGGGCCAGGGCAATTTCCGTCCCGGCCCAGGTGCCCGGATTCCCCGCGGGCCGCACCGTCGTCACCGGCGTGCCCGTGCGTCCCAGCGTCCTGCGTGGAGAGCGGGACCGCGCCCGGCGCAGGTTTGGCCTCGACTCCGGGCGCTTTACCGTCCTGGTGCTGGGTGGCAGTCAGGGGGCGGTGCGCCTCAACCGCGCGGTGGGCGAGGCCGCTACGCTGATGATGTACGAGCCGATCCAGATCCTGCACCAGACGGGCGGCGACCACCTGGAGTGGGTGCGACGGGAGATCGGGCACCGAGAGCACGTGGGCCCCCCGGTCATCCGGCAGATCCCCCTGGCGTTCATCGAGGAGATGGGCGACGCCTACGCCGCCGCTGACCTGGTGGTCTGCCGGGCGGGCGCCTCCACCCTGGCCGAGGTCACGGCCTGGGGGCTGCCCGCCATCGTGGTCCCTTATCCCCATGCAGCGGGCCGGCACCAGGACGCCAACGCCAGCCGGCTGGCCGCGGCAGGCGCGGCCGAGGTCATTCCTGATGCAGAGCTGACGGGGCTGCGCCTGCAGGAGCACATCCGTGGGCTGGTCCACGACAGGGTGCGCCTGCGGGCCATGGCGGAAGCCAGCCGTCGCCTGGGCCGTCCCGCCGCCGCGGCCCGCGTCCTCGACCTCCTGCTGGCCGCCACGGGACGGTCGCCGCTTGAGCCTGCCGCTTCCTCAGGGGCCCCGGGGTCCTCCGGCAGGCGCTCCGGGCGGGTGCTGCCAGCGACGCGGCTGCCCGGGTAACCCTGGTGGGTGCCGTGCGTCAGGTGGGCAAGACCGCATGATCGACGAGCAGCAGCACGTCCACTTCGTGGGCATCGGCGGTACGGGGATGAGCGCCCTGGCCGAGGTGTTGCTGGCACGCGGCGCCGCCGTCTCCGGATGTGACATCCGGGCCTCCGAGGCTACCCGGCGACTGCAGGCCCGTGGAGCGGTGGTGCGCATCGGCCACAGCCCCGCTCACCTGCAGGGGGTGGACCTGGTAGTGGCTTCGCGGGCGGTGCGGGCGGAGAGCGTGGAGCTCCTGGCGGCGCAGGGGCGCGGCCTCCCGGTCTGGCACCGCGCTGAGCTGCTCGGCCGCCTGATGCGTGACGCCCGCTCCATCGCGGTGGCCGGGACGCACGGCAAGACCACCACCACGGCCATGGCGGCGGCGGTGCTGGTCGCCGGCGGTCTGGACCCCACTGCGCTGATCGGCGCCGACGTGGTGACGCTTGGGGGCAACGCGCGGGTGGGCACCTCGCCCTGGATGGTGGCGGAGGTGGACGAGAGCGACGGCTCGCTGCTCCACGTGGCGCCGTGGGCGGCGGTGGTGACCAGCCTGGACCTCACCGACCACGCCGACTTCTACGGGTCGCCCGAGCACCTGGAGCGGACCTTCCGCCGGTTCCTGGAGGGGATCAAGGCGGACGGCTTCGCCGTGATCAGCGCCGACCACCCCATCGCCGCCCGCATGGCCTCGGTGCCGCGCGTCCCGGTGGTCACCTACGGGCTGGGAGGAGGAGCCGAGCTGGCGGCGGAGGTTGAGGAGCTGCGCGGCCCGGCCAGCCGCGCCGTGCTGCGGCGCCGGGGAAGACGGTTGGGCAGGCTGAGCCTGCAGGTCCCCGGGCGGTACAACGTGGCCAACGCCCTGGGGGCCGTGGCGGTGGGCCTGCAGGTGGGCGTTTCCTTCCACACCATCGCTGCGGCGCTGGCCGCCTTTCGCGGCGTGCACCGCCGCTTCGAGATCCGCGGGGAAGCGGACGGCGTCCTGGTCGTGGACGACTACGCCCACAACCCGGTGAAGGTGGCGGCCGTGCTGCGGGCGGCCCGGGAGTGCTGGCCGGGACGGCGGGTGGTGGCCCTCTTCCAGCCGCACCGCTACACGCGGACGCGGGCCACCTACGCGCAGTTCGCCGATGCCTTCCGCGACGCCGACCAGGTGGTGATCACGGAGATTTACCCCGCCGACGAGGAGCCCATCCCCGGAGTCAGCGCCGCCCTGATCGTGGACGCGGTGCGGCGGCACCGGCCCGTGGACTTCGTCCCGTCAGCGGAGGAGGCGGTCGAGCAGGTTGCGCGACGCGCCCGGCCCGGCGACCTGGTGCTGACGATGGGCGCGGGGGACATCGGGACGGCGGCGGACCGCCTTCTGGAGCGGCTGCGCGCCCGGGTGTGGCCGTGACGCGACCAGGCACGGTCACTCTCGAAGCGGAGCTGCGGCAGCGGGCGAGGGATGTGCGTCCCGGCGAGCCCCTGTGGAAGCATGTCTCCATGCGCATCGGTGGCCCGGCCGACCTCCTGGTGATCCCCCGTAGCCTGGAAGAGCTGCGGGAGGTGGCCACGTTCCTCTTCGCTCGCGGAGTCCCCTTCGTCACCCTGGGGCAGGGATCCAACGTCCTGGTGGCGGACGCGGGGGTGCGCGGGGTCGTCATCAAGGTGGGAAAGGGGGTCGACGGGGTCCGATTTGCCGGGGCGCAGGTGGAGGCTGAGGCCGGTCACGGGCTGCCGCACCTGGCGCAGGCGGCGGCGCGGCGCGGCCTCGCCGGCCTGGAGTTCGCCGCTGGCATTCCCGCCTCGGTGGGCGGAGCGGTAGTGATGAACGCCGGAGCCCACGGGCATGCCATGAGCGAGGTCGTGGAGCGGGTACGGGTGGTGAGCCCCCGGGGAGAGGAGATGCTGTCTGCTGCCGAGCTGGGGTACGCCTACCGGACCTCGGTGCTGCAGCATCGCCCGGCGGTGGTGCTGGAGGCGCAGCTGCGGCTGACCCCGGCTCCGGCCGCCGAGGTACAGCGGCGCATGGACGCCTGGCTGGCACAGCGCAGCGCCACCCAACCCATCGGCCCACCCAGTTCCGGGTGCGTCTTCCGTAACCCTGAGGGAGACCACGCCGGACGGCTGATCGACGCCGCCGGGGCGAAGGGTCTGGCCGTGGGCGACGCGGTGGTCTCACAGGTCCACGCCAACTACATCGTCAACCGTCACCGAGCCACCGCTGCTCAGGTGCTGGCGCTGATCGAGCAGGTGCGGGAGCGCGTACGCCGCTGCGCCGGCGTGGAGCTGGAGCTGGAGATCAGGTTGCTGGGGGAGTTCTAACCTGCGTTTCGTCCTGCTGATGATCGGCCTCCTGGTGGCGGCCAGCCTGCCCGGCTCGGCCCTGTTCACGCTGCGGCACATTGAGGTGGAAGGCGCGCAGCGGCTTTCCGCTGACGCGGTGCGCGCTGCCTCCGGGCTGGTGCCGGGTTCGCGCTCCATCTTCACCGTCGACGCCCAGGAGGTGGCGGAGCGGCTGGCGCGCCACCCCTGGATCGCCGCGGCGCGGGTCCGCGCCCGCCCGCCGCATGGGATCCTCATCCAGATCCGCGAACGGACCCCCGTCGCCGCCGTCCCCGCTGCATCCGGCTACGCCGTCGTGGATGCTGCCGGCGTGGTGCTGGAGGTGCGGGCGTCGCGTCCGGAGCTGCTGTTGGTCTCCGAGCGGGGCAGCACGCCTCCCTGGGTTGCCCCGGGAGAGGAGATCCCCTCGGCGGCGGTGCGCGCCGGGCTGCGCCTGCTTCCCCACCTGCCGCAGGGCCTGCGTGACCTGGTGGCACACCTGCAGGTGACGCGGAGGCAGGAGGTCTTCCTGTATACGGTGGACGGCCTGGAGGTCCGCGCCGGACCCCTGCGCGGGCTGCGGCAGCGCCTGGCCGACAGCCCAGAAATCCTGCGCACGCTTCGGGCGGGATGGCAAGACCTGGAGTACGTCGACCTGAGCCTGCCCGATCAGGCCTTCGTCAAGCCGCGCCGCGCGCCCTGAGGTGTGGGCGTACCTCCCGGAGGGGCACACCGGGCGCTTGCCCACTGGGTAGAGGACCAGTTTGCCTGGACGGCGTCGCGGCGGAGCCAGCCGGGGAGGAGGAGGCGCCGCAGGAGAGAGGAGGAGTCGCCGGAGGAAGCGTTGAAGTAAAATTTGATCGACGCCCCAGGGGCGTCGGGGCGACATCGTGCCCATCCGGGGCGGGGAGGGGCCCGGCCCGGAGACGACGGACCTGATACGGACCTGGAGTCGCACCTGTGCCGAAGAAGGGCCTGGTCGCTGGTCTCGATATTGGCACCACCAAGGTCTGCGCTCTTGCAGGCGAGGTGGATGAAGAGGGAGAGGTCCGCATCGTGGGGATGGGGACCTCTCCCTCTTTGGGCCTGCGCAAAGGCGTCGTCGTCGACCTGGACGCCACCATCAAGGCCATCGAGGAGGCGGTGGAGCGCGCGGAGCGCATGGCTGGTGCCCGCTTAAGCGCCGCCTTCGTCTCCGTCTCAGGGGAACATATCGCCTCGGCCAACTCCCGCGGCATTGTCGCCGTCGCCCGCAGCGACCACGAGATCGAGGCGGGAGACGTCACCCGGGTGGTGGAGGCGGCGCGGATGAACGCGCTGCCTCCCTCCGACCGCGACCTGATCCACCTGTTGCCGCGGGACTTCGTCGTGGACGGCCAGGACGGCGTGCGCAACCCCGTGGGCATGTTTGGTGCCCGGCTCGAGGTTGAGGCGCACATCGTCACGGGCCTGGCCACGATCTTGGCCAACGTGGCCAAGTGTGTGCAGGAAGCCAGCCTGGAGGTGGAGGCGCTGGTCCTGGAGCCGCTGGCCTCAGCGGAGGCGGTCCTCACCCCCGCCGAGCGGGAGCTGGGAACCGTGCTGGCGGACATCGGCGGGGGCACCACCAGCATCGGCGTCTTCGTTGGCGGGGGACTCTGTCACAGCGCCATCCTCCCGGTGGGGGGGACCCACCTGACCAACGACATTGCCGTCGGCCTGCGCACGCCCATCAGCGAGGCGGAGAAGCTGAAGGTCCGCACTGGCGCTGCCTCACCGCACATGGCGGCCGAGGGGGAGCTGATCGAGGTGGTGACCGTGGGAGACCGAACCCCGCGGATCCTGCCTCGGCGCCTGCTCTGCGAGATCATCGAGCCGCGGGTGGCGGAGATCATGGGCCTGCTGCGGGCGGAGCTGCGGCGCAGCGGCTACGCCCACCTGGTGCCGGGGGGCGTGGTGCTCACCGGCGGCACCGCGCTGCTGGCGGGGATCGCCCCGTATGCCGCCGAGGCTCTGGAGCTGCCAGCGCGGGTCGGCGCGCCGGAGCACGTCAGCGGGGTGACGGAGGCGGTGCACAGCCCCATATACAGCACGGCGGTGGGGCTGGTGCAGATCGGGGCGCGGGAGCGCAGCGGAATGCGTCTACTGCGGCAGGGCAACGGGAGCAGAGGGGCCATGGGGTGGCTGCGCGGCATCTTTCGCGCCGTCCTCCAGGGCGCCTAGGGCCAGAGACCGAGGAGTGCCCGGGGCCCCCGGACCCACCTCGCCCGCTCCCGAGGGGAGTGTGGCGGGGGACCACGGGCAGCGCGGTAGCCAATTCGCGGGGTGGGCTGGGGAGGAGAGGCTATGGGACACACCGAGCGCGATCTGCGCCGCTACGCGGCCATCAAGGTGGTAGGGGTAGGCGGCGGGGGGAGCAATGCCGTCAACCGCATGATTCATGCCGGCCTGCGCGGGGTGGAGTTTATCGCCGTCAACACCGACGCCCAGGCTCTGGCGCTCTCCAACGCCGACCGGAAGATCCACATCGGCGCCAAGACGACCAAGGGACTGGGGGCCGGCGGCGACCCCACCGTGGGCCGCCAGGCCGCGGAAGAGAGCAAGGAGGACCTTGCCGAGGCCCTGGAGGGTGCGGACATGGTCTTCATCACCGCGGGCATGGGCGGAGGGACCGGAACCGGGGGCGCGCCCGTTATCGCCGAGCTCGCCCGCGACCTGGGGGCGCTGACCATCGGCGTGGTGACCAAGCCCTTCTCCTTTGAGGGACGACGCCGCCAGACCACTGCGGAGGAAGGCGCGCGCAACCTCAAGCAGAAGGTGAACACGCTGATCACCATCCCCAATGACCGCCTCCTGCAGATCGTGGATCGCTCCGTCACCATCGTCGAGGCGTTCCGCGTCGCCGACGACGTGCTGCGGCAGGGGGTGCAGGGAATCGCCGACCTGATCACCGTCCCCGGCCTGATCAACCTGGACTTTGCTGACGTACGCGCGGTGATGGCGGAAGCCGGCTCGGCGCTCATCGGCATCGGTGTGGCCAGCGGCGAGGACCGCGCCCTGCGCGCGGCCCAGGCGGCGGTGAGCAGCCCGCTGCTGGAGACCTCCATGAACGGCGCCCGTGGCGTGCTCATCAACGTCACCGGCGGGCTGGACCTGGGATTGGTGGAGGTCTCGGAGGCGGCGCAGATCGTCAAGGATGCGGCCGACCCGGACGCCAACATCATCTTCGGGGCGGTCATCGACGACAAGGCCGACGGGGAGATCCGCATCACGGTCATCGCCACGGGCTTCGACGGGGCGCGTCCGGAGGGGAACGGGCAGCCGGAGGAGCCGCTCAGGCTGAAGGAGCCGGTGAAGGTGATCGACGACCTGGACATCCCTGCCTTCCTGCGCCGCCGCTAAGCACAACGCTGCCAGCTGGTCAGGGGGGCAGGCGGTTCGCATCACTCACCGGGCCGGACCGGTGACAATCCCCTGCCGCCCGTCTATGCTGGAATTCGTCCGTGAGCGCCACACTGCCCGAGGACCTTTCCCCCCAGGCCCAGGAGCTAGCCCGCCTGGTGGCGGCATCCTTCCCCGTGGAGGACATCCTCTTCGAGGGGGACCGGCCCGCCTTTGTCATCCGCCGGCCCCAGGACGTGCAGTTCGCCTTCGCCGCCCTGCGCCGCCGGCTGGAGCCACTGCGCCTGGTACCGGCGCTGCGACGCCGCCGCGGTCGAGATCTGGTCATCCTCCTGCCGGAGCCCCCGCCTCTGCGCACCCGCTGGGGCGTCAACCTGCTCCTCCTGCTGGCGACGCTGGGTACGACCTTCTACGCCGGCTACCAGCAGGCAGCCTTCCTGGTGCGGGAGGGGCTGATGGGTGACGCCACCAGGGCCGCCCTGGCGTTCTCCCTGCCCCTGATGGCCATCCTGTTCACCCACGAGATGGGGCATAAGGTGGCCTCCATGCTGCGGGGCATCCGGGCCAGCCTGCCCTACTTCATCCCCATGCCGCCACTGCCCACCGTGCTGCCCATCGGCACGCTTGGCGCCGTGATCCTGACGCGTTCCCCGGCGCCGGACCGCAACGGCCTGATGGACCTGGGCGCCTCTGGCCCGCTGGCGGGGTTCCTGGTGGCCATCCCGGTCCTCATCTACGGCATCAAGCACTCCTTCGTCCTGGAGGCGCTCTCCGGCCCGCTGGTGAGCATCCCCGACCCGCTGCTGGTGCGGTGGTTGAGCCGGGTGCTCCTCGACGCCCCGCAGGGGAGCATCATCCTGGGCCATCCCACCTACTGGGCCGGGTGGATCGGCCTGCTGGTAACCAGCCTCAACCTCCTGCCGGCCAGTATGCTGGACGGCGGCCACGCCGTGCGCGCGGCGCTGGGGCCGGAGCGCCACCGGATCGTCTCCTACGTGGCAGTGGCGGTGGCCCTGGCCCTGGGGTATGTCCCCATGGCCGTCCTCATCCTCTTCTTCAACGCACGCGGCCACCCCGGGCCTCTGGACGACCTGACACCGCTGGCCCCCTCGCGGATCCTGATGGGATGCCTGCTTGTCGGGATCTTCGCGGTGAGCGCGGTGCCGCTGTGGGCCGTCCGCCCCGTTCCCTGAGGCCAAGAACCCCCAGAGGGGCATCCCGGTGATCCGGGTGGCCTGGGCAGTGCTCCGCAAGGAGCTGCTGGAGACGGCCCGGGACCGGCGTACTCTGCTGCTCGCGGTGCTGCTGCCGGTGGTGGTCATGCCCGCCGTGGCCCTGGGGCTGCCCGCCCTGGCGGTGCGCGAAGAGACGCGGCTGCGTCATACCCCCTCCCGCGTGGCCGTGGTGGGAGGCGAGTCCCTGCGTGCCTGGCTGGAGACCGCGGCAGCCCGGGGTTGGATCGAGGTGGTGGCTGTCCCCGCGGCGGAGGCGGCGCTGCGCCGCGGGGCCGTGCACGCAGTGCTGGAGGCGACTCCGGGGCCCCCGGGGGAGCCGGTCCGCCTGCGGGTCCTCTACGACGAAGGCTCGGTGGCCTCGCTCCTGGCCAGGCAGAAGATCGACCGGGCGCTGGCCGAGTTCAGCCTGGCGTACGTAGAGGCGGAGCTAGTTCGCCGCGCAGTCCGCCCGGAACAACTGCTGCCCCTGCAGGTGGAGTACGCCAGCGTGACGCCGCCGGGCCGGGCGGGAGGGAGGCAGCTGGCCCTGGTCCTGCCGTTCTTCATGACCGTGTGGATGCTGCTGGGCGGCCAGTACGCGGCCCTTGACCTGGGGGCGGGGGAGCGGGAGCGGGGGACGCTCCCCGCGCTGCTGCTCGCCCCGCCGGACCGCCTGGCGCTCGTCCTGGGGAAGTTCGGCGCGGTCTTCGTCCTGGCTACGGCTTCGGTGGTGCTGGTGGTGGCCACCGTCCTGCTCTCCCTGCGCCTCACCTCCGCCGCTTCTGCCGCCCTCCCGGCCTCGGCCGCCGGGGCGCTCCTGGGTGCCGGGCTGGCCTTCGCCGCCTTCCTCAGCGCCCTGCAGCTCCTGCTCAGCCTGGCCGCCCGCAGCGTGCGCGAAGCCCAGCAGCTCTTCACCCCGGTCTACCTGCTGGCGGTGGGCAGCGTCCTGCTCGCCCAGATCCTGCCCGAGTGGGGCCAGCGGACCTGGGTCTACGCCCTGCCCGGCCTGAACGGGGCCTTCCTCCTCCGTGCCCTGCTGCTGGACGGTGCCGGCCTCCCGGAGCTGGTGCTGGGGGTTCTTGTTCTCCTCGCGGCCACCGGGGCCGTCCTGCTCCTCGGCGCCTGGGTGTACAGGCGGGAAAGGATGGTGGCGGGGTAACAATATCTGGTACAAAAAAGCCCTTGACCCACAATATCTTGAGATGTACTATGGCTCTTGCGTCACCGTCTGCCGCTAGCTTCGACCGCGGACCTGGCCAAAATGCGCTGTCCGTACTGCGAACACGAGGAGAGCAAGGTCCTGGACTCCCGGCCCGTAGAGGACGGGGTGGCCATCCGGCGTCGGCGAGAATGCCTGGGTTGCGGCCGCCGCTTCACCACCTACGAGCGGGTGGACCACGTCCCCCTGATGGTGGTCAAGCGCGACGGTCGGCGTGAGCCGTTCAACCGCGACAAGATCCTGGCCGGGCTGGTGAAGGCGGCGGGGAAGCGGCCCATCTCCATGGAGGCGCTGGAGACGCTGGTCCAGACCGTCGAGCGGGAGATCCGCAACCGCGGTGACCGCGAGGTCCCCAGCGTGCAGATCGGGGAGATGGTGATGGAGCGGCTGCGTCACCTGGACGACGTGGCCTATGTGCGATTCGCCTCGGAGCACCGACGCTTCCAGGACGTGGACACCCTGGTGGAGGAGATCGAAACGCTCAAGGCCCGCAAGGCGCGCGAGGCCGCTGGCCGCGCGCAGGTTCCCCTGATCCCACTGCCCAACGGCACCGAACAGCGGTAATCACGCCCAGGGGGGTGAATGCCATGGAGGCCGCTCTTTCTACCCGTCACGCCGCTGCCACCGACCTGCCGCCGGAGACCCTGGCTTACTTTGGGGGCGACGAGCTGCGCGCGCGCGTCTTCCACGACAAGTACGCCCTGCGCGACCCCGAAGGGCGGCTACTGGAGAAGACGCCTCCGGAGATGTGGCGGCGCATCGCCCGGGAGCTGGCCTCGGTGGAGCCCCCGGAGAAGCGGGCGGAGTGGGAGGAGAAGTTCTACTGGCTGCTGGAGGACTTCCGCTTCATCCCCGGCGGGAGGATCATGCACGGTGCGGGAAATCCCAAGCGGGTCACCCTCAGCAACTGCTATGTCCTGCCGTTCCGTGAAGACTCCCTTGAGGCCATCTTCGACTGGCTCAGGGAGGCCGCGCGGACGTACTCGTTCGGCGGAGGCGTAGGAGGGGATATTTCCATCCTGCGCCCCAGAGGGTCTCCTGTGAACAACGCCGCACGGTCGTCCACCGGAGCGGTGTCATTCATGGAACTCATGTCCTTGACCACGGGCACCATTGGTCAGAGCGGTCGACGTGGTGCGCTGATGATTACCATTGCTGACAATCATCCGGATGTGCTGGACTTCGTCAGAATCAAGCGTAACCTGGACAAAGTGCGCTACGCAAATATCAGCGTGCGTGTCTCCGATGCGTTCATGCGGGCGGTGCAGGAAGATGCCACGTGGGATCTGGTCTTCGAGAATGAACGCGTGCAGGTGAGACGGACCATTCGCGCCCGCGACCTGTGGCATGAGCTGATCAAAGGCGCACGGGATCATGCGGAGCCCGGTGTGATCTTCTGGGACACGGTGAAGCGGTGGTCTACCAGTGAGTACAACGGCATGGGCGTGATTACCACCAATCCCTGCTCGGAGATACCGCTTGAACCCTATGGCAACTGTGATCTGGGGAACCTTTCGCTGGCGCAGTTTGTTGCCGATGCGTTCACACCTCAGGCGCGGATTGATTGGGATGCGCTGGAACGTGCTCTGCGTCTGGCAACGCGGTTTCTGGACAACGTGCTGGACTACAATGCCGACCGTCACCCGCTCCCCCAGCAGCGGGAGGCCAGCCTGAGGTCGCGCCGCATCGGCGTGGGCTTCACCGGCCTGGGGGACATGCTGATCAAGCTGGGGTTGAAGTATGACACCGAGGAGGCCATCGACTTCGTCGACCGGCTCTTTGACCGGATTAAGAATGTCGTGTACGATGAGAGCGTCAACCTGGCCGTGGAGAAGGGACCCTTCCCCGCCTACGACCTGCTACAGCACTTCCAGTCCCCCTTCCTGCGGACGCTGGCACCGGAGGTGCTGGAGCGCATCCAGGCCCACGGCCTGCGCAACGTGGCCCTGCTGACGGTACCGCCGGTGGGTAGCGGGGCGGCCCTGGCCGGGGTGACCAGCGGCATCGAACCCATCTTCGACCTCTCCTACGTCCGTCGTTCCGAGTCGCTCTCGCAAGAGGTGTTCAGGGTCTACCACCCTCTCGTCCGCGAGTACATGGCTCGCTTCGGGATCGAGCGGGAAGAGGACCTGCCTCCCTTCTTCGTGACGGCCCATCAGATCGCGCCCGACATGCGGGTGAAGATGCAGGCCACGATCCAGAAGCACATCGACCACTCCATCAGCAGCACGGTCAACCTGCCGCATGATGTGCCCGTGGAAGAGGTGGAGCGCATCTACTTCCTGGCCTGGAAGCTGGGGACCAAGGGCATCACGGTGTACCGGGAGTCCAGCCGCGAGGGGATCCTGATTACCGAGGAGCAGGCCAGAGCGTCGGGGATGACAGCCACACCTGCCACCTTCCAGGCCCCCGCGGGCCAGCCGCCCGCGCCCGTCCGCCCCTCCCCGCGCCCCCGCCCCAAGGTGACCAGCGGCCGCACGGAGCGCATCGAGACGCCCCGCGGCCGAATCTACGTGGTGGTCAACGAGGACGACCTGGGGGTGTGTGAGGTCTTCGTCCACTCCTTTGACGTGGAGGCGGAGGCCATCGGGCGCCTCGCCTCCCTGGCCCTGCGCGCCGGGGTGGACCCGCGCGAGGTGATTGAACAGCTCTGGCGGGTGCAGAGCAAGGAGGTGGCGCTGGACCGCAGCAGCGACGGCACCGTGGTCCGCGTGACCACCATCGCCCAGGCGGTGGCCCTGGGGCTGGGGCGAGCACTCTACGGCGAGGGCTTCCGGCCGGACAAGGAATTCCCCCGCGCCGACGCCCTCCCCGACCCGATGAGCCGGGCGCGGCAGGAGCGCCTGCCCTTCGACCGCGGCAGCCGCCCGGCAGGGGAACCGGGCGGTGGCGGCGTCTCCACCTCTGAGCGCAACGGCGAGGAGCCCACGCCCATCGCCGGCGCCGCGTTTCCCCTGGAGTTTGTGGGCATCTGTCCCGACTGCGGGGCGACCCTGGTCCACGAGAACGGCTGCGCCACCTGCCGCTCCTGTGGCTACTCCCGGTGTTGATGGCGGCGTAGCGGCATCGAGGAGGATGGGCCTGCGGCCCCGGGGACGGCCGCAGGGTTATAGTGCGTCCCATGGTGCCCGCCTGCTGCTACACTAAGAACCAGACCTCCGCAACAGACTGTCCATCCGCTGCGGAGGCGTGTCGCGGAGGAGGTGGTTTTCCGGAGCCCGAAGGAGGGAGGCAGTCACGTAGCCCATACGAGTGGGAGGGACGCCGTGAAGAGATATCGTGGTTTGCTGGGAAGAGCCGCGGCGCTTCTGGTCGCCACCGTATTGCTGGTTCTGCCGTCGGCTCCGGCGATGGGCCAGGTGAGTCTTGTCATGGCTTTCGTGCCCTCGCTGGACGCAGAGAGAGTCCTGGCCAGCGGGTCCGTGGTGGCCCGCATGCTGGAGGTGGCCACGGGCTACAGGATCACCGCCACCGTCCCCACCAGCTACGCGGCCACCATTGAGGCCCTGTGTGCGGGGCGGGTCCACATCGCCTGGTTCGCCCCGACCTCTTACGTGCTGGCCAACGCCCGCTGCGGGGCCGAGGTGGGGCTCATTGCCATCCGGTTCGACCGGCCCTACTACGGCGCGCAACTGCTGGTGCGGGCCGACCTGGGGGCTAAGACCCTGGCCGACCTGAAGGGCAAGCGCTTTGCCATGGTGGATCCGGCCTCCACTTCGGGATACATCTGGCCGATGGTCTACATCAAGCGCAAAGGATTTGACCCCTTCACGTTCTTCAGCCAGGTGGTTCAGACCGGTGGCCACGACAAAGTGGTCATCGCCCTCTACCAGGGGAGCGCCGATGCAGGGTCGACCTTCGGCGACCAGTTCGGCAGCGATGCCCGCGACCGCGTGGCCAGACAGTTCCCCGATGTCAAACAGAAGGTGGCCATCCTGGAGTACGTGGGGCCCCCGACGATTTCCTACATCCCCAATGACACCATCAGCTTCCGCAAGGAGCTGCCGGCCGAGGTGAAGCAGAAGATCACCAAGGCCATGTTCCGAATCGCTCAGACGGCGCCGGGCAGGGAAGCGGTGGACGCGCTGTACCAGCACCAGGGGTATGCGGACTACGAGCTCCTGGTGACCAAGTACGGGGTCGATCGGCGGTTGGTGCCCAGCCTGGACGCGTTCTTCAACCCCATTCGGGATGCGGTCAAGTTGCTTGGTCTCGATTTGACCAAGATAGTGCGCTAGCGTACGGTATGCAGGGCAGAGGCAGCGGGGAGGGAACCCGATGCGGCTCCCTCCCCGGTGTGCGTATGGAGGGATGATGGTGAAGGGGGCAGCCGTCCGTGTTGAACACCTGACGAAGGTCTACCCTGACGGGACGCGGGCGCTGGACGATGTCAGCTTTGTGGTCAACCCTGGAGACTTCATGGTGGTCATCGGCCTGTCAGGGTCGGGCAAGTCGACGCTGATGCGCTGCATCAACCGTCTGATCGAGCCGACTTCGGGCCGGATCTACATCGACGACATCGAGGTCACGGCCTTGAAGCCGGATGACCTGCGGGCCGTGCGGCGACAGATCGGCATGATCTTCCAGCAGTTCAACCTGGTGAAGCGCTCCTCGGTGCTGACCAATGTCCTGTCCGGCCGACTGGGCTACCTGCCACCCAGCTGGGCGCTGACCAACTACTTCCCCCGCGACCTGA
Organism: Armatimonadota bacterium; assembly: GCA_031459715.1. Lineage (NCBI taxonomy): Bacteria > Bacillati > Candidatus Sysuimicrobiota > Candidatus Sysuimicrobiia > Candidatus Sysuimicrobiales > Candidatus Humicultoraceae > Candidatus Humicultor > Candidatus Humicultor tengchongensis. The sequence goes on from JAVKIA010000020.1 coordinate 28,053, forward strand.
AGCAGCGGGCCATGGAAAACCTGGAGCGGGTGGGCATCCCGGAGAAAGCTTTCACCCGGGCGGACCAGTTGAGCGGCGGACAGCAGCAGCGGGTGGGGATTGCCCGGGCCCTGATGCAGGAGCCGCGGCTGATCCTGGCCGACGAGCCCGTGGCCAGCCTCGACCCCGCCACCTCTCACTCTGTGCTCAAGTACATCGAGGAGCTGAACAAAAAGGACGGGATTACCGTCCTATGCGCCCTGCACTTTCTCAGCCTGGCCCGCCGCTACGGCACGCGGCTGATTGCCCTGAAGGCCGGACGCGTGGTGTTCACCGGATACCCCCAGGACGTCGACGAGGTTCGCTTCCGGGAAATCTACGGGGAGGAGGCCGTGGAGGTGGAGATCGCCTAGGATGGTTCACGAAACCGTCACCCGGCCCGTTCCCCCGGCCATCCCCCGACCGCAGACACGACCCTGGACGCTGGCGCTGCTGGTGCTGGCGCTGGGGCTGGTCTACGCTTACGGGTGGCGAGTCACGCAGATCGATATCGGGCAGCTGGTGACCAATGCGCACCTGATCCGGCCGCTGGTGCGGGACCTGATTCGACCGGACGTGCTGGCCTGGGTCCCGCGCACGCAGGTCGCCACGGCGCCTTTCAGTTACTCGGCGGAGGGTGCTCCGGCACAGGCGCCACCGGCCAGTGGCCCCAGGCTGGCGCTCTCCTCCCCGGTGGCCCAGCCGGGGAAAACCCTGGAGATCCGCGGCCAAGGGTTTGCCCCGAACCGTCCCGGCCGCCTGATCTGGATCGATCAGGCGGGCGCCACGGCTCAGGGGCCCCAATTCCACACCGACGCCCAGGGGCGCTTTACCCTCAGCCTGCCCGTACCCCAGATGATCGGGACGCACCACCGCGTGACGGCGGAGGTCACGCTGGAAGGGCGGCAACTCCGCCCTAGCCCGGCGGCGAGACTGGTCTTCGGCCGCCTGGTGGAGACCGTCTTCCTGGCCCTGATGGGGACCACCCTGGCGGTGATCTTCGCCGTCCCCGTCAGCTTCCTGGGGGCCCGGAACCTGATGGCGCGCAGCCCCATAGGGACGGGCATCTACTACGTGGTGCGCACCGTCCTGAACATCGCCCGTTCTATCGAGCCGCTGATCATGGCCACAGTCTTCGCGGTGTGGGTGGGGATCGGGCCGTTCGCCGGGGTGCTGGCCCTGGCCCTGCACTCCATCGCCTCCCTGGGCAAGCTCTACTCCGAGCAGATCGAGTCCATCGACCCCGGGCCCATCGAGGCCATCACCGCCACCGGCGCCAGCGCCCTGCAGGTGATCCGCTATGCGGTGGTCCCGCAGATCGTCCCGCCGTTCATCGCCTTCACCATCTACCGCTGGGACATCAACGTGCGCATGTCCACCGTCATCGGCATGGTGGGCGGCGGGGGAGTGGGCTTCCTGCTCCTGCAGTTCATCAACCTGCTGCAGTGGCAGCAGGCGGCCACCGCCGTGTGGGGGATCACCATTGTGGTGGCGGTGATGGACTACATCAGCGCCGTGGTGCGGGAACGTGTGGTCTGAGCCGGCCGCTGCGGTCCCAGCCGCGAACGGCCTGCCGCTGCTGCGGGCCCCCACGCTGGAGGAAGACGGCGTCCTCCACGGCTTCACCACCCGGCAGGGCGGGGTCAGCCCGCCGCCCTACGCCACCCTCAACCTGGGCCGCGCGGTGGGGGACGCGCCTGCGCGCGTGGCAGCCAACCGGCGGCGCGCCCTGGAGGCGCTGGGCGCTGACCCCGACAGCCAGGTGGAGGCCTCTCAGGTGCACGGGCTGACGGTGGCGGTGGTGGGGCGCAGGGAGCGGGGAGCCAAGGTTCCCGGCGCCGACATCCTAGTCTCTGCCCAGCCCGGCGTGACCCTGGCCATCCATACCGCGGACTGCGTGGCTATTCTGCTCTGGGACCCGCGGAGGCGGGCGGTGGGCGCAGCGCATGCCGGATGGCGGGGGACCGCGGCGGGCGTGGCCGCAGCCGCGGTCCAGGCCATGGCCCGTGCCTTCGGCAGCGCCGCTGCCGACCTGCGCGTCGCCCTTGGCCCGGCCATCGGCCCCTGCCACTACGAGGTGGACGAACCTGTGGCCGCAGCGTTCGCCCCGTGGCGATGGGCCGGGGAGGTACTGCGTCCCGGGCGCCCCGGGCACTGGTGGCTGGACCTGGTCCGGGCCAACCGCCTGATGCTGTTGGAAGCCGGCGTGCCGGGGGAGCAGGTCTGGACCAGCGGACTGTGTACCGCCTGCCGGGTGGACCTGTGCTTCTCCCACCGCCGCGACGGGGTCACCGGGCGGATGGGGGCGATGATCGGCCTGGCGTAGGGCCAGGAATCCGCGGCACCCTGTAGAAATACCTTGCAGCAGTCGCACGAGGACCTGGCGCAGCGTCTGGCCGCGGTCCGACAGCGGATGCAGGCGGCCGCGCAGCGGAGTGGCCGGAGGGCGGATTCGGTTCGTCTCGTCGCCGTGACCAAGGGTGTCGCCGCGGCGCGTATCCGTGAAGCCATGGCCCTGGGCGTCCTCGACTTCGGCGAGAACCGCGTCCAGGAGGCGCTGCCCAAGATCGCCGCCCTGGGCCCCGGGCCCCGCTGGCACCTGGTGGGGCACCTGCAGCGGAACAAGGTCCGCCGGGCCGTCGAGGCGTTCGCCCTGATCCACTCGCTGGACTCTCTGCCGCTGGCGGAGGCCATCTCCCGGCGGGCGGAGGCCGCCGGGAGATGGGTTGAGGTGCTCCTGCAGGTCAACGTGGCAGGCGAGCCGCGCAAGCACGGGTTCGCCCCGGCGGAGGTGCCGCAGGCAGTGCGCCACATCGCCGGGCTGCCCGCCCTGATCCTGCGCGGGCTGATGACGATTGCGCCGCTTGAGGCCGACCCCCAGCGCGTCAGGCCGGTCTTCCGCCGGCTGCGGGAGCTGCGGGATGCCCTGCGGGTGCAGTGGCCGGGGCTGGAAGAGCTGTCTATGGGCATGAGCGATGACTTCGAGGTGGCCATCGAGGAGGGCGCGACCCTGGTCCGGGTGGGCCGGGCGATCTTCAGGGAGCGGCCCCTGCCACCCTCGACCTGAGCGAGAAGCGGGAGAGCACGCAGCCAGGGGGGAGGGGAAAGCAGGAGGGATGCCTGGTGGGGGCCATGGAGAAGTTCATGACGTTCCTCGGTCTGTCCGAGGAGGTTGACGACGAAGATGCCCAGGGCGCTCAGGCGGCGCCGGCGCGGCGGTCGCCGGTCTTCAGCCTGCATGCCCAGCGGCAGTGGGAGATCGTGGTGATCGACCCCCGGTCACTGGACGACGCCCGGCGGGGAGCGGATTTCGTCAAGGCCCGGCGTCCGGTCTTCGTCAACCTGCAGGGGGTGGAAGCGGAGGTGGCCCGGCGAATCGTCGACTTCCTCAGCGGTGCCACCTACGCGCTGGACGGTCACCTGCAGCGGGTGGGGGAGGAGATGTTTCTCTTCACGCCCAGCAACGTGCTCATCACGACGGAGTTGACCCCGCCCGAGCGCGCGGCCCTCTTTCCGATCGAGTAGCGCAAGGGGTGTCCATGAGGACGGTCTGGTGGGAGGAGGGAACGGTCCGCCTGCTGGACCAGACCCGCCTGCCCGGCGAGGTTACCGTTCGCACCTGCCGCACCTGGGAAGAGGTGGCCGAGGCCATCCGCACCCTGGCCATCCGCGGGGCGCCGGCCATCGGTGCGGCCGCCGCCTACGCGGTGGTGCTGGCGGTGCAGGACGCGCCCGCTCAGGCCGCTCCCGTGGCGCTGCAGCGGGCCGTGGAGGGGCTGGCGGCGACCCGGCCCACCGCCGTCAATCTGCGCTGGGCCCTGGAGCGCATGCAGGCGGCAGCATCCCGCGGGAACGGGCCCCTGGCGGAGGTGCTGCTGGGGGAGGCGGAGGCCATCGCCGCCCAGGACATCCGCGCCAACCGGGCCATCGCCGAGGCCGGCGCGGCCCTCATCCGGCCGGGGGAGCGCATCCTCACCTACTGCAACACCGGAAGCCTGGCCACCGTTGAAGGCGGCACCGCCTACGGGATCCTCCGCCGCGCCCACGAGCAGGGCAAGGGGATCGAGGTCATCGTCTGCGAGACGCGTCCCGTCCTGCAGGGGGCGCGCCTGACCACCTGGGAGCTGCAGCGGGACGGCATTCCGGCCACGCTCATCACCGACAATGCTGCGGGGAGCCTGATGGCCCGCGGCGAGATTGACCGGGTCGTTGTGGGCGCCGACCGCGTGGCCCGCAACGGAGACGTGGCCAACAAGATCGGCACCTACACCCTGGCGGTGCTGGCGCGGACCCACCAGATCCCCTTCCTGGTGGCCGCGCCCCTCTCTTCGGTCGACCCGCTGGTGGACGACGGCGCCGCCATCCCTCTGGAGGAGCGGCCTGCCCAGGAGATCGTTCGCTGGTGCGGCCGGCAGGTGGCGGCGGAAGGGGTGCGTGTGCGCAATCCAGCCTTCGACCTCACCCCACACCACCTGATCACGGCCATCGTGACCGACGGCGGCGTGGCCACACCCCCCTACACGCACTCGCTGGCCCGCCTCCTGGCTGCGGTGGAAGGCTAGAGGGCTCCCGCCGGTGCGCACCCGCGCCACCAGCCACCTGGTCCTCCTGCTCATCGTCGTCCTCTGGACGGCACAGGCCGTGCACAGTATGGAGTACCTGGGACGGTTCATGTTCCATACCTACATGGTCAGCGTGCGCTGGCTGCAGGTCCTCTTCATCGCCCTCAGCGTCTCCATGGGGACTATGTTCATACTCAGCCTGGGCCGCCGCCCCACCTCGCCGCAGGATCGGCGGCTGCGTCCCTTTGTCTCGGTGCTGGTGCCGGCGCGGGACGAGGAGCGGGTCATCGAGGAGACCGTGCGGTGCCTGGCGCGGCTGGACTACCACGCCGGACGGCGCCGCCGCTATGAGATCATCGTCATCGACGATGGCTCGCGCGACAGAACGCCGCGCATCCTGCGGGGGCTGGCGCGGGAGCTGGGGATCCGCGTGGTGCGTACGGCGGTGGGCGGGCGGGGGAAGGCCGCGGCGCTCAACGCCGGGACGCGCCAGGCCCGCGGGCGGCTCCTGGCGGTCTTCGACGCGGACGCCCGCGTGGCCCCGGACTACCTGCAGCGGCTGGTGGCCGCCCTGGACGATCCCCGGGTGGGCGGAGTGCAGGGGCGGCGGCTGTTCTACAACGCCGGGGGGAACCTGCTCACCCGGATGCAGGACGACGAGTTCGCCGTGACCTACACCGCACTGCAGCGGGCGCGCCAGGCCGCGGGTGCCTTCGTCACCTTCGCCGGCAACGGGATGCTGGTGAGGCGGGAGGCGCTGCAGGCGGTGGGGGGGTGGAACGAGCAGGCCCTCACCGAGGATATCGACCTCTCCGTCCGCCTCTACCTGGCCGGCTGGCGAATTCGCTACTGCGATGACGCCGTGGTCTGGGAGGAGGCGGTGGAGGGAATAGGCGCCCTGCTCCGCCAGCGCACCCGCTGGTTCGAGGGGGCGCTGCGCTGCCTGGGCGAGCAGCTTCCGGCGATGCTGGTGGCCCGCGTGCCGCTGCGGGTGCGGCTGGACATGTTCTTCTTCCTGGCCGGGCTGCTGCTGGCGACGCTGGCGCTGCTCACCACCTACGCCTACGCCCTGGTCGGGCTGGCCGGCGCCGTGGTCCTCTTCCTGGGCATCGCCCGGGAGGTGATGGTGGCCATCTCCGCCTTCTTCACCCTGGCCCTGGTGGCTACCGTGGTGCGGGAGCGGGGATGGTCGCCGCTTGCGGTGAGCTGGGTGCTGCTGCGCTCCTCCGTCTTCGCCCTGCACCGGGTGATCGTGGTGCCGCTGGCCATCGCCCGCTACGTGCGCGGAGCGGTCACCGGCCGGGTGGAGTGGGCCAAGACCTCCCACCTGGGCACCGCCTCCAGGGAAAGTGCGGGAGAGTACCCGGCCTGAGGCCGGCCGGCGGCGTCTCCTACATCAGGCGCGTATAGATCTCCCGCAGGCGGCGGCCGACCTGCTCCAGGGAGTGCCGCGCGGCGAAGGCTCGGGAGGCCGTGCCGAGCCGGTCGCGCAATGCCCCGTCGGCCGCCAGACGGCGCAGCTGGATGGCAAATTCCTGGGGGGTGGAGCCCATCAGGCAGTTCTCCCCGTGGATGAAGCGGCCGGCGAAGCATTCGGCGTCACGCAGCACCAGCGGTCGTCCCGCTGCTGCCGCCTCCAGGATAGCGATCCCTTCGTTCTCCACCAGGCTGGGGAAGAAGAAGAGGTCTCCGGCGGCGTAGGCATCCGACACGTCGTCCACGTAGCCGGGGAAGAGGACGTTGGGCGGCGCCTGGGCGATAACGTCCAGCGTCTCCGCCTTCACCATCTTGGAGATGCGGCCAAACCAGACGAAGGAGAGCTCGGGCACCCGGCGGGCGACCTCACAGAACATATCCACGCCCTTGCGCAGCAGGACCAGCCCCACGGCGAAGACGACAGTGCCGGAGAGGCCGTAGCGGCGGCGGGCGGCCAGGCGGCGGCGCTCCGAGGGCTGGAAGCGGCGCAGGTCCACCCCGTTGCTCACCACCTCGATGGGGCGGGTTACCTCGTAGCGCCGCAGCACCTCCCGGGTGTAGGGCGAGGGGGCGATGAGCAGGTCCGCCTTGTTGTAGTAGTAGCGCAGGAAACGCCCCAGGTAGGGCGCCACGGTATCGCTCATGACAAAGGAGTTGGCGTAGTCCTCCGCCGTGGTGTGGCTGTGCATCACCACCGGTCGGCGACCGGCGTACTTCTCCGCCAAGTAGACGGAACGCGGACCGATGGTGTGGATGTGCAGGAGGTCGAAGTCGTCCCGCGGATCGCAGGTGAAGTCCACGCCCGCGGCCTGCAGAGCCTTGATCTGGTTCTCGTACGCGCGATGGATCCCGCTGCTCCAGACGCGCCGCTTGCTGCGCTCCAGATACACGCAGACTCTCAATCGCAGCCCCTGCGCGGCCGTGGTGTCCCGCGGCGGAATTGGCCCGACACGTACCCCACGCGTTGCCGAATCGGGCCCGACAGGAAACACTTATGCGTGCTCGCCGTCTCTTCCTGCTGCGCGGCCGCCGCGGTCAGGCCAGGCGGGCAGGCAGAAGTTCCGGGGATTCGCGCGGGGAGACCTCCTGCAGAGTGCTGCGTTCCACCGCTTCGGCCAGCAGGGGCTCCACCGCCAGGTCCCGCTCCTGGTCTTCCACCTCGGCCAGGGTGGGCTGGGTACGTGGGTGAGCCGGGACGAACAGCGAGCAGCAGTCCTCGTAGGGAAGGATGGAAATCTCGTAGGTCCCGATCTCGCGGGCACGGGCGGTGATCTCAGTCTTGTCCATGCCCACCAGGGGGCGGAGAACGGGGAGCGTGGTAGCGGCGTCAATCACAGCCATGGAGGGAAGGGTCTGGCTGGCCACCTGTCCCAGGCTCTCCCCGGTCACCAGGGCCAGGGCGCCCTCGCGCCGGGCGATCCGCTCCGCCAGGCGCATCATCATCCGCCGCAGCACCGTCACCCGCAGGTCCACCCGCACCACCAGCTGCACCGCCCGCTGGATCTCCGTGAAGTGGGCCACCCACAGGCGCAGCGGCCCGGCGTATCCGGCGAGGACCCGGCAGAGGTCTACGACCTTCAGCTTCGACCGCTCGTTGACAAAGGGAAAGGCGTAGCAGTGCACGGGGGTGACCACCAGGCCGCGACGTGCGGCCATCCAGGCGGCCACGGGACTGTCAATGCCGCCGGAGAGTAGGGCCACCACGCGGCCTCCCGTGCCCACGGGCAGGCCGCCGGGACCGGGCAGAACCTTCGTGTACACGTAGGCCAGATCGCGCACCTCCACGGATATGGTCAGGTCCGGCGCGGTCAGGTCCACACGCAGGCCGAAGCGCTCCTGCAGGTGCCTGCCCACGGCAGCGTTCACCTCCACCGAGGAGAGGGGGAACCGTTTGTCCGCGCGGCGGGCGTCCACCTTGAACGTGACCGCCGCCCGCCGCCCCAGCGCCCGGGCGACGAGGGCCGCCGCGGCCTCGGTGATGGCGTCCAGGCGCGGGGGGACCTGCAGCGCGGGGCTGATCGAGACCACGCCGAAGGTGCGCCGCAGGCGGTCGATCAGCGAGTCGTCCTCCTCCCAGTCCAGGTGGACGAGCACGCGGCCGAAGTGGTAACGGATCTGCAGCGGCCGTCCGGCCTGCGCCGCCAGGTTGCGGGTAAGGGCCTGAAGGAAGAAGGGACGGTTGCGGCCCTTCAGGGCGATCTCTCCGTAGCGGACCAGCAGAATGCGCTCCGTCACACCAGCACCCGCAGCTCCGCTGCCGCGCGCGCCAGGGCCTCTGCAGCGGCATCCACCTCCTCGGCGGTGGTGGTACGGGCCAGGCTGATGCGGATGCTGGAGAGCGCATCGTCGGGCGACAGCCCCATAGCCAGCAGGACGTGGCTGGGCCGCGGGTCGCGGGAGTGGCAGGCAGAACCCGTGGAGACGTAGATCCCCTCGACCTCCAGGTGGTGCACCAGCGTCTCACCGCGCACGCCACGGAGGCGCACGCTGAGGATGTGCGGCGCAGCGCCGGTGTCGGGGGTGTTGCAGACGAGCCCGGGGATGGTGCAAAGGCGCTCCCGCAGACGGTCACGCAGCCGCTCCAGGTGACTCACCGCCGCTTCCCCCTCCTGGCGCAGACGGGCGACGGCGGCGCCGAAGCCGACGATCCCGGGTACGTTCTCGGTCCCCGGGCGTAGCGCCCGCTGCTGGTCGCCGCCGTGCAGCAGCGGGTCCAGCCTGACCCCCGCATCCACCACCAGCGCGCCCACCCCTTTGGGTCCGTGCACCTTGTGCGCGGAGACGGTAAGCAGGTCCACGTCAGAGGCGGGGAGAGGGATGCGGCCGAAGGCCTGCACCGCATCCACGTGGAGCAGCGGGGTGCGCCCCCGGCCGCGGGCCTCCCGGACGATGCGGGCGATCTCCGCCACCGGCTGGACGGTACCGACCTCGTTGTTCACTGCCATGACCGAGACCAGCACCGTCTCCGGCCGCAGGGCGCGGCGCAGGGCGCCGGGATCCACCCGCCCGGCGCCGTCCACCGGGAGCACGGTGAGGGTGAAGCCTTCCGCCTCCAGACTGCGCAGCGCCTCCAGCACCGAGGAGTGCTCCACCGCGGTGGTGACCATGTGGCGGCCCCGATGCCGGTAGGCGCGGGCGGCTCCCTTCAGGGCCAGGTTGTTGGCTTCGGTCCCCCCCGAGGTGAAGACGACCGTCGCCGGAGAGACCCCGAGCAGTGCGGCCACTTCGGCGCGGGCCCAGGCGACGCGGCGTTCCGCCCGCACCCCCAGACCGTGGATCGAGGAGGGGTTTCCGTAATCCTCGGTGAGCACGGCCGTCATGGCCGCCACCACCGCCGGATCGGGCCGCGTGGTGGCCGCGTTGTCCAGGTAAATCACGCGCGGGGCAGACATCATGGCTAATCGTACCGCCGCCTCCCGGGTGCCGCAACACGAACTCCCGCGGGTTGGGCGGCACCGCGCGGCGGTGTAGGATAGGGACGAGATGCACTGGGCTACAGCCACGCCGCTCCTGCGGACCCTCCGCGCGCTGACCGCCCTCGCAACCTACTGGCGGGTGCGCTGACATGCGCACCTATCTCGCGGTGGTTATCAGCGCCTTCCTCGGTGCGGTCATCGGCGGATTGATCCTACTGGTGGGCGTGAGCCAGTGGGAGACGCTTCGCTCCAGTCTGCCGCGCCTGGAGCGCGGGCCGGGAGGAGTCGGTACCCTGCCGGCGCCGATCCCGCCCACGCTGCCTCCGGGGGACCTGGGCCTCCCCGGCCTTCCGCCTGCGGCTCCGACCACAGGCCCAGACCCGCTGTACGCTGAGGCGAAAAGACTCCTGAACGCCGGCCGTCTGCAGGAGGCGCAGGAGACCTACCTGGCACTGCTGCTGGTCGACCCGCTCGATCAGGAGGCCATGCGGGGTCTGGTGACCGTACGGCGGCGGATGGCCCGCGACGACCCGGAGCTGCTGCGCCGCCAGGCCGCCACCTACCAGGACGCCGTGACCAGGGGCGTGGAGACCGAGGAGCACTACACCATCCCCACCATGGAGCTGCTGGCCAAGGCCTCCCTGCTGGCTGCAGCCGAAGTGGAACAGGAGCGGGGCGTGCCTCCTCCGGCGGCGCAGCGCCCGCCCGCTCAACCGAGCCCGCCTCCTCCTCCGCCGGCCGTGCAGCCCACCTCACCGCCGCAGGCCGCCCCGCCCGCGCCCCCCACGGCCAGAGCCCGGCCTACCCCCGCGTCCCGGCCCAGAGTCACCCCGCGCCCGACCCGACGAGCTGTGGCCACGCCGCGGCCGGTGCTCTCACCCACACCCCGGCCCGCGCCGCCGGCCCCGGCTACACCACCGTCCGCACCGGTGTCCCCTCCGCCTGCCAGGGCTACACCACCGTCCACACCGGTGGTGCCCCCTCCGCCCGCCCCGGTCACGCCACAGCCTCCGCTCGACGTCAACGAGCCGTTCGTCCTGATCCAGATCGGGCCCCTTACCGAGGCCGCTACCGCTTCGGAGATCGCTGCGGAGCTGACGGTGGCGGGCTACGGCGCGCGGGTGAGCCGGCCCGGGGGAGGTAGCGCGTACTACATCACGCTGGGGCCCTACCGGCGGTCGGTGGCGGAGGAGATCGTCAGGACGGTCAGAGCGCGGTTCGGGGCGGGCCTTCGGATTGTGCTGGCTCCCGCGCCCTGAGCTACGGCCCCGCCTGCGCCACCTCCTGGACCGCGGGAGGGGACCTGCGGCCGGTCGGGTCGAAAGCGACCACGGTGGCAACGATCCGGGCACCCTGCGGAGCGACCAGAGACCCCAGCGCGACCTGCCAGCCCCCGTCGGCGCCGGCGATGGTGGTGAACTCTCCCAGCGTTCCCTGCTGGTCGCCGTCTGTGGAGCGGGCCACGAAGGTCAGGCGGCCCAGAATGCGGAACCCCGGCCGGGAGCGCCCGCGCAGGACGATCCGGGCCAGGGGCTCCTCACCCAGAACGATGGCCCGGCCCGGCGCGGTGACCACCGGGGCCGGCGGAGGCGCGCCCACGATGGTGACGCCGGCTGAGGCGGCCAGGGTGCTGCGGCGACCACCCTTCTCCAGTGTCACCGCCAGCGGCGCGTCGACCAGGGAGATCCCTGTGGCCGCCGCCAGGGTCCCGAAGTAGACCCCCGCCGTGCGTGACTCCCGCATGGCCACCGCCCCAGGAAGACCCTGGATGGAAAATGTCGCCCTGCCGCCGGGAGCACCTGAGGCCACCACGGTGAGCAGGTCGCCCGGGGCGAGGGGCGTGGCGGGGTTGATGGTCACCGACTTGAGCAGGTCGCCGGGCGGAGCGACCGTGAACGACCACTCCACACGTTCGCTGTTGCCGGCCCGGTCGCCCGCCGCCACCTGAACCTGCACCGGACCGGGACGGAAGGGGCTTTCGGGGTTGTAGGCAACCTCGGTCTCCGAGATGGAGGCGCGGGCGGTGACGTTCTGCCCGTTGACGGCCAGCCTGACGGTTCCCGGATGCACCCCGGAGATGCCGTCGAAGTACTGCACTACGATGTTTGGCCGGATGTTAGCCAGGTTCACCCCGGGCTTGGGCTGGCGGGAGACGACCACCGGGCCGCGGGTGTCGATAGTCAAAGGCCGGTTGCCTACCCCCATAACCTCGTGGCCGCCCACGCTGAGCGAGGCCAGCACGGCGGCGTTCAGCGCCGCGTCTCCAGGGCGGACGATATACGTCCCCGTGTAGAGCGCGGGCTGCGCCTGGTAGACGCCCGTGCGGATCTCCCGCATCCCCACGTTGGCCACCACGCCGAAGATGTGGAACGTCGCCGACCCGCCGGCGCTGCCCCGCAGCGTCACCGTTATCCGATCTCCCGGCCGCAACGGCCGCCGGGCGTCGTGAGTGAGCAGCTCGATGCGCACCCCGCCGACTGGCGGGAGCGGGACCGGAGCCGCCCAGAGGGGATTAGCGCCCAGCAACAGGGCGGTCAGCAAGACCGCGCAAGCGAATCGGATCACCGAAGCCCCCACCCTCGACAGACCTGCGCCGTCAATTTGTCCCGGACGATACGCATATGCTTTCGCGGCACAGGGGGATTTCCCTCTGCCAAGGACGCCGCGAGCGCTTTTTAGTCGCCCCGAGGAGGGGAGAGTTCTTTCAGACTTCACGTGATGTTGCGCGGTGATTCCGCAGAGGTGCCCCCGGGATTTCCGGCTTCCGCAGTACGCGTGGGGCGTGAAGGCGGAGGAAAGGATTCGCCCGCACTCTAGAGAATAAATTGCCTACCTCACGTCTAGAGCAGGGTGATGGCCGGGCGCCTCCGCCGTGAGCAGGGCGGAGGCATGCCCCAATGGAGGACGCGGACCCGGTTTCCCAGGGCGTCTTCGGTGCTCGGTGTTTCCGATTAGGGGTTCGCGGAGCTGATGGTGGCGCGACGGCGCGCAGGTGTGCGGATGGACCGGTTGGCGCGGGAGGGGATGGCCCTGGCGATGGGCATGGCGGGCATGAACGGCGCCAACTGGGTCTACCACATGGTCATGAGCCGGACGCTGGCCCCTGCCGGCTACGGGGGTCTCAGTGCCCTGCTGGGGGCGCTGTTCATCCTCACCGTCCCGGTGACGGCGATCCAGATGGGGGTATCGGCCTCCGTGGCCCGCGGAGGGCGCAGCGCGACCACATCCTCTTCGCACCCCGGGACCATATCGTCTTCGGTCGCCGGGGCCGCGCCGTTTTCTCCGGACATGCTCTCGGGCTGGCTGAGGGCCTTCCTGCTGCTGGGCCTGGCGGCTTCCGCCCTGGTGATGGCGTTCAGCTCCCCGCTGGCCGGTTTGTTGCGGCTGGGATCACCCGCCCCGGTGATGGTGCTGGGCACCGCTCTCGTTTCCTGGGTGCCCCTGCCGCTGGTCCGGGGGATGCTGCAGGGGAGTCGTCGTTTCTGGACCCTGGGACGAAGCTTCTTGTTGGAGGGGATGCTCCGGCTTGGTCTGGGGGTCCTCCTGGTCTCCCTGGGTCTTGGGCTGAATGGGGCCGTGGCTGCCATCAGCCTGGCCTCTCTGGGGGCACTGGTGGTGACCCTGCGCAGCGCACGGGTGCTCTCGCCCTCAGGCTCCCCGAGCTCTGCCGCGGTAGCCCCCTCGGCTCCCGCCGTGCAGAGTGGTGAGGCCCTGCGATGGCTGGTGCCGTACCTGCTGGCCGCGGCCGGGATGACGGTGCTCACATACGCCGACGTGGTCTTCGTGAAGACGCGCTTTCCCCCGGCGGACGCCGGGATTTACGCCGCCGCCTCCACCGGGGGCAAGATCATCCTATACGCCACAGCGCCCCTGGCCATGGTCATGCTGCCGGAGGTGGTGCGGCGAAACGCGCGGGACGGCAGAAGCCGGGGCGTCCTGCTGCGCACCGCCCTCTACGCCGTCGGCGCGGGGGGGACGTTGCTGGCAGTCTATGCGCTGGCGCCTGGGACCGTCATGCGAGTCCTCTTCGGCGGCGCCTACGTGGCGGGGGCCCCGCTGCTGCCGCTGGTTGGCCTGGGGATGCTGGCCACGGAGCTGGCGCTGCTTGGGATCTACTATCACCTCGGTGCGGGCCGGACGGGGATCCTGCGCTGGATCGTCCTGCAGGCGGCAGCCTTCCCCGTGGCCCTGGTCGCGCTGGCCCGCAGCGTGCAGGCCACTGCTGCGCTGGTGGTGGTCGCGGGCCTGATGGCGCTCGGTGTGGTCTGGTCGTCCCTGCTGCTGCGGTCCGGACCGGTAAGGTCTCCCCAGGCGGCGGGGGCGGTGGAGTCTTAAAGAACGGGAGCGGTGGGACGATGAAGCTGGACATCATGCTGGCAAAGCAAAATGTGGCCACGATCCGGGACGTGAGTTTTGTGCCACTGGTGGCCCACGTGGACGACCGCGGCTACCTCATCGAGATCCTGCGCCAGGTTGACCCGCACTTTGCCAAGTTCGGCCAGGTCTACCTGGTGGGCAATTTCGCCCGGGGGACGATCCGCGCCTTTCACAAGCATGAAGCGCAGTGGGACTGGTTTTTCATCAGCCGGGGCGCGGCCAAGGTGGTGCTGGTGGACGACCGTCGCGACTCCCCTACCTACGGGCAGATGAATGTATTTGTCACCTCCGCCCAAAACCCCAGCCTCATCGCCATTCCCCCCGGCGTCTACCACGGCTGGATGTCGCTGGCAGACGACACTCAGCTGGTCAGCGTCGCCAGTGAGGTCTACAACCGGGAGAAGCCCGACGAAGTACGCATCTCCCCCGATAGCTTCGGAGATGTGTGGACGGTGAGGGGTCGATGAAGATCCTCGTCACGGGTGCAGCCGGTTACGTGGGGTCGGTCCTGACCCCGCTGCTGGCGTCTCATGGGCACGAGGTCGTGGCCATCGACTGCAACGAGGATCGCCTTCGTCGCCTTGAAGCAGCGCTGCCGTTCGGCTCGCACGTTGAATTGTATCCGTATTCACTGGACGATCTGGCAAGGAAGCCTGCTCTCTTCAAGGGGGTTGAAGGCGTAGTCCACCTGGCGGGGGTTTCCGGTGATGCCGCCGCTGAAACGGACCCGGCGCAGACCTGGCATGTGAATGTGGAATCAGCTTTTGCGGTTGGCCGCGCAGCTAAGAAGGCTGGGGTGCGACGTTTCCTGTTTGCCTCCACGGCTGCAATCTATCAGGTTCCCACCGGTCATCGGCTGCAGCATGCCATCCTTGAGGAAGATGATCAGCCGCCCGCCGAGTCGTCCCTGGGTGTTTACGCCCGATCTAAGTTAGCTGCGGAGCGAGCGCTTGCCGAGCTCGCCGACGCCAGCTTCCTGGTGATCCTGGTGCGCAAGGGCTCTCTTTATGGCTACAGCCCTGTGATGAGGTGGGATCTCGCGCTCAACCGGGTTGTACTTGATGCTTGGCGGGGCAGCTCTTTCGTCCTGCACGATCACGGTATCGTCTGGCGCCCCATCGCGCACGTTTTTGATGCTGCGAGTGCATATGTCTGCCTTCTGACCATCCCGCTCGCCGAAATGAATGGCGGTCTGTTCAGTGTCGTGGAGAGAAACGCCCGACTCGTGGACCTCACCGCCGAGGTTGACGAGGTAGTCCGGAGAGTGCTTGGGCGAGGCCTCGTCCTGCGTCATGGCACGAGTCTAGTTCCCCAGCGCACGGGTCGGATCAGCGGCGATGGCCTGAGACGAGTCGGCTGGCGTCCCCGGCGTTCGCTTGCCGATGGTGTCTCCGAACTCCTGGGAAGACTTGTGTGGCGGACAGCTGACACGCTCGGCGAAGCAGTGACTGCCAGTACGAACTCCCATCTGGCGGCGCGGGTCTTGAAATGATCAACATCAATGGCCGGATCAATGCGGATAGCCATTGTCGGAGCTAACGGAAGGTTGGGACAGGCTCTGTTACGCGCTTTCGACGGCCATCACACCATCCCATGGACGCGCCAGGATTTCGACATTCAGGATCACCGCCGAGCTGCTGGTGCCATAATCTCAATGCGCCCCCATGTGGTCATCAATACTGCGGCTTTTCACCATACTGATGCTTGTGAAGACGATCCTGAAAAAGCGTTCTCGGTCAATGCGGTTGCCGTTCGGAATATCGCTCAAGCCTGTCACGCATGCGGCGCGGTGCTCGTTCAAGTAAGCACTGACTATGTGTTTGACGGTCAGAAGGGCGAGCCGTACGAGGAAACGGATCCCCCGAATCCTATCAATGTGTACGGGGTGTCAAAGCTTGCTGGCGAGTGCTTTGTGAGGTCTGTTTGCGAGCGGTACTACATCATAAGGACAGCTAGTCTATTCGGACATGCTGAAGGGACAAGAAAGCGAAGTTTTGTGGAGATGGTCTTGGACAGGGCTCAGCGTAACGAACCTATCGTCGTAGTTAGCGACGTAGTTATGTCCCCCACGTACACCGAGGATGCTGCATCGATGATCCGTCGTCTAATTGAGGGTGGAGCGCCTTACGGGGTCTATCACCTTACGAATACAGGGAGCTGCAGCTGGTACGCCTTCGCTAAGGCAATCCTGGAGCTCGCGAAGGCGCAGGCGAGTCTTACGCCGACCAATATTCAGGCCCTTGCGCCGAAGGCTGCTCGCCCAGCATTTAGTGCCCTCATCTCGCGAGCTATCCTGTCAGCT
>JAVKIA010000021.1 GCA_031459715.1 Armatimonadota bacterium
GGACGCGTGCTTGCTCAGAACGATGCGGCGCACTTCATCCCCGCTCTGGAGACGTACCTGGCCGAGCTGCCCTGGGAGATCCGCTGCGTGCACTGCATCCTGGACAATGGATCCTCGCATATCGCCAAAGCCACGCGCGACTGGGTCGCGGCCCAAGAAGGATTGGTACGCTTGCACTTCACTCCCGCCCACGCATCGTGGCTGAATCAGGCAGAGCTGGCCCTCAGCGCCTTCAGTCGACGCTACCTGCGCAACCGGGTGAGCGAAAGCCGTCAGGAATTGATCACCCATATCTACCGCTCAATAGGCGAGTACAATGCGTTACACGCTCATCCTTTTCGGTGGTCGTTCACGAGGCACGCGATGCATCAATGGTACTGCCGCCGAATTTGGGCGACGGTGCACTAGGATGAAAGGATGAGGAGATCGGGCGACGAGCTGATAGGAGGTAGATGGGTGCCGGTTGCCCCGCCACCGGGCAAGAACCTTACTGGCCCTGCTTCGGGATCAGAGCAGGCCGCGCCGCAGTGCCTGGATCACCGCCTCCAGGCGGCTGTGTGCCTGGAGGGCTACCAGAATCTGCTGGATGTGGTTGCGCACGGTGGCGGGGCTGATCCCCAGCGTACGGGCGATGCTGCGGGTGCTGGACCCGTAGGCCAGGAGCTTGAGGATCGTCGTCTGCCGCGGTGAGAGGACCACCGGCATGACGGCGGCGCGGCCGTCGGGGTCGCCGGAGGAGAGAGCGAGGGCCCCCTGGAGCACCTGCTGCACGAAGGAGCGGCGGTACTGCTCCTCGGTGACGTTCCGCAGGAGGTGGACGACGCAGGGAGCGGCGTTGGGCGGGATGATGGAGGAAACCGCAACCCACAGGGGCGTCCCCCCGCGCCGGTCCACCTGCAGCTCCATCGACCCCAGTGGCTCGTGCCGCTGCATGGCCACCAGGGCCGGGCAGAGGGTGTTGCAGACGGGACGCCCCCTGGCATCGCGTCCGGCGATGACCTGCGCGCAGCTTCGGCCCACCGCCTCGCCGGCCGGGAGACCAAGGAGCTTCTCCGCCCCCTGGTTCCAGGCGATGATCGTGCGCGTGGCGTCTGCGGCGAAGGCGGGATCGCCGGTGCCTTCCACCAGCGCGACGATGTCGTCCGTCGCGCGCATGGGCGTCCTCCTTACTTCGGCTTCGACGTCGGGTCGCCCGGCAGGGTGCCCGCCCTGATCTCGGTGATGTTGTTGAAGCCGTCCTTGTCGGAGTCCAGGGTCTCGATGGCCTTCAGGGCGGCCGCGTCCCGCGTCTTCTTGCTCAGGTAGTCTTTTCCGTAGGGGTTGAGCTCCTTTGTAGGCGGCATCTTGGCGTGGCAGACCAGGCAGCCCGCGCTTGCCAATGCCGTTCCCTCCTTGGGAGCGTAGGTCTCTTTGAAGAGCGTATGGTCCTTGGGCAGGGCCAGCGCCACCGCGGTGGTAAGGATCAGCGCCAAGGCCACCGCTACAGCAGTACCGGTGCGAACCATCGTCGTGCCTCCCTTCTCCTGGCGTCTCACCCGCCCGAGCCTGGCGGTCCCTCAGCCTGCCGGGCTGGCGATGCTTCCCCCTCCCCATCGTTGCGGGGCCGTGCTGTCGCCGGCGCGGGAGCGGTCAGCTCCAGCAGCCAGCGCTTGTAGCGGGCGCGCTGTCGCCGGTAGGCGGCCTCGTCGATACCGCCCGCCTGGTACAGGTCGTCCAGCGCAGCGATCGCGTCGATCAGCTCCTCCCTGTGTAGCGGCGGCTGCCGGCCGGGCCAACGACTGCCCCGTCGGACGAAGGGGTAGACCAGCGCGGCCGCGGCCACCCCGGCGAAGGCGGCGACGAGCAGGCGGCGGCTCGCGCTCCGCGGCGCCGGCAGGTCGGAGAGGACCAGAGAGATCGATGTTCCCGGGGCCAGCGAGCGGGCGGAGAAGCGGGAGAAGGTCCCCTGCTCGGTCCTCACCGGGGCCTGCACGGCCAGCGGCGCAGCAGCGGTCAGCCGGGCCGCCGGGTCGCCGAAGACCTCCACCAGGTCCGTGGGATAGTCCAGCGTGCGCACCACGGTGGCCCCGCCGCCCCTGGAGGGGACGGTGTAGCTGAACCCGATCTCCCGCGCCCCCGGCTTCACGTCCATGGTGTCCACGAAGCCCCCGGGCGTTGGGAAAACGCAGCACTCCATCAGGCCTTCCAGGTACGAGACCTCCGCGGCACCGTGGGGCAGGCGGAAGCGCAACGTCTCCCGCTTACCGTCCTGCCGCACAGTGGCCCCGATGTAGGTGCGGTCCGTGGGGTTGACGAAGACGAGGAGCTCGGTCACCCGCACCAGGCCCTCCCCGGGCTCAACGATCACGTGGTGCACGTTCACCCGGATGATCGAGGAGTCGGTCGTCGGCTCATAGACCCGCAGCGTCACCTCCCTGGCGCGTTCTCCTGCCTTGAACCTGACAGGGAGGCTGTCGTAGTCGCCCCCGCGGTACTTCACGTTGACCATGTAGGTGCGGGCCGGATCGGCGGCCACGGTGAAGGTGAATCTGCCGCCGGCATCGGTGGTGGCGGTCGCCCTGTCCACCTCAGCACTGCCGGAGTAGGTGGTCAGGGTGACGGTCTGACC
Organism: Armatimonadota bacterium; assembly: GCA_031459715.1. NCBI lineage: Bacteria > Bacillati > Candidatus Sysuimicrobiota > Candidatus Sysuimicrobiia > Candidatus Sysuimicrobiales > Candidatus Humicultoraceae > Candidatus Humicultor > Candidatus Humicultor tengchongensis. The sequence goes on from JAVKIA010000021.1 coordinate 2,609, forward strand.
GGCTAGGGGTGTGACCTTTCCCCCCGTCATGCTCTGCACCCGGCCGCTGATGGTGCCGGGGGGCGGGGCGGCGGTGGCGAACCCGGCGGCCGCCTGCAGCGTCAGGCCGGCCAGCACCAGCACAGCCAGGGCGCCCGGCAATGCGGTCGGCGCGCCCCCGGCCATAGGGAGCGCCATCCGTTTCACCGTGGCACCTCCACGCCCACCGGCGCCCCGCAGGTGGGGCAGTAGCGGGCCTCCTGTGGCAGGCTTCCTCCGCAGGAGGCGCAGGGCCGGGTGCGGCGCCGCGCCGCGATCTGTGCCTCCAACAGCGCCTCCGCGTCGGGCTCACCGCCCCTGGTGGGGGAGACGGCGGCCCTGGTGATGGCCTGCAGCGCTCTGGCCTCGTAGCGGGCCCGCAGGAGGGCGTAGTCCTCGGGCGAGATCTTGCCCGTGGCGTAGTCAAACTCCAGTTCCCTGATGGCGGCCAGGGCCAGCTCCTTCTCCCGGCTGCCGTCGGCGGGGAGAGGGGGCGGTTCCTCCTCCGCCTCCGTCGCGCGCAGCAGCGGCCAGAGGATAAGCGCCGCAGTGGCGCCAACGAGCAGGACCATGACCATTAGGTCCATCAGCGGGCCTCAGACATCGAACTTGCGCAGCTCCTCGTCCAGCAGCCGGCGCTCCTCGGGGGTCAGCGACGAGGGTGGCGCCGCCTGCGGGGCCGGCCGCCGCGTCCAGGACGCTCCAAGAAGCAGGATGACCACAGCGCCGGCCAGCAGGGCGGCGTAGGGACCCCACCAGGCCACCAGGTTGAGTCCGCGCCGCGGCGGGGCGGCCAGTACGGCCTCGCCATACTGTGCCACCAGGACGTCCGTGATCTCCGCGGGGGTCTTCCCGGCCTCCACCAGGCGGCGGATCTCCGCCAGCATCCTGTCCCGCGGGCCGCAGACCGGGTGGGTGCAGGAGGCCAGGGTGAGGCCGCAGCCGCACTGGCACATGAACTGTGTGGCCAGCTGGTTCACCACGGCCTGGACGGTCTCCCCGGCGGCATGGGCGTGCGCCGGCTGCAGCAGGACCAGGACCGCTACCCCGCCCAGCCAGACGAGCAGACTCAGCGCCGCCGGTCTCATCCCTTGCTTCCTACAGGCAATGCGCCTCAGTGTTCATGTCTCGGGTTCCTGTGGCCCATGTTCGGGTTCATGCCTCCGCCCCCACCAGGTAGCGCGCCCGGGCGCGCAGCGCCTCCCGCCGCTCCGGCCAGAAGGCGACGACCGTGCCCAGCGACAGCAGCGCGCCGCCGATCCACATCCACATCATCAGAGGGTTGACGATCACGCGGAAGCTGGCGCTGCCGTCCTCGCCGATGCCGGCCAGGATGACGTAGAGGTCCTCCAGCAGGGTCGAGCGGATGGCCACCTCGGTCATGGGCTGCTCCTCGTGGCCGCGGTGGATATTGCGCTGCGGGTTGAGCACGCCCACCGGCTCGTTCCCGTTGAAGACGGTCAGCGTGGCCGCGGTCACCAGGGCGCCGGGCGTGGGGTACTGGCTCAGGCCCTCGTAGCGCAGGGTGTACTGGTTGATGGCCACGGTCTGCCCCTGGCGCAGCACCGCCTCACGCTCGGTGCGAAACGCCCCTCCGGCCATCCCGGCGAAGAGCAGAATCACTCCCAGGTGCACGATGTAGCCGCCGTAGCGACGGCGGTTGCGCAGCACCAGCCTGCCCAGGGCCAGGGGGTAGGGCTCGCCGTGAGCGCGCCGCACCATGGCCCCGCGGTGGAAGTCCAGCACGATGGTGGCGGTGACGAAGACGGACAGGGCAAAGGCCGCCAGGGCCACTGGCTGGCTCACCCCGCGCAGGAGCAGGAGGATGGCCGCCAGCAGGCCCAGCGCTCCCGGCAGGAGGAAGTTGCGACGGAGGTTGGCCGCGGAGGCCTTGCGCCAGGCCAGCAGAGGACACAGCCCCATAACCAGGAGAAGGGCCAGGCCGATGGGGACGTTCACCTGGTTGAAGAAGGGCGCCCCCACGCTGATCTTCACGCCGCGCACCGCCTCGGAGACCAGGGGGAAGATTGTCCCCAGGAAGACGGAGAAGGCTGCGCCCACCAGGATCAGGTTGTTGAACAGGAAGCTGGCCTCGCGTGACAGCAGCGAGTCCAGGTCCCCCGCCGACCGCAGCCAGGGCAGCCGCGCGGCCAGCAGGGTGAAGGAGACGATCAGGACCAGGGCGATGAAGGCGAAGAACAGCGGCCCCAGGGAGCTGAGGGCGAAGGAGTGCACCGAGGAGAGGACACCGCTGCGGGTGAGGAACGTGCCGAAGATGGCCAGGGCGAATGTGAGGATGATCAGGACCAGGTTCCAGACCTTCAGCATGTCCCGCTTCTCCTGGATCATTACCGAGTGCAGGAAGGCCGTGCCCGTCAGCCAGGGCATCAGGCTGGCATTCTCCACGGGGTCCCAGGCCCAGTAGCCGCCCCAGCCCAGCTCCACGTAGGCCCACTGCATTCCGAAGAGGATGCCCAGGGAGAGGAAGAACCAGGAGGCCAGGGTCCAGCGCCGGGTGGCCCGGATCCACTCGTCGTCCAACCGCCTGGTGGCCATGGCGGCTATGGCGAAGGCAAAGGGGATGGTGAACCCCACGTATCCCAGGTACTGCGTCGGGGGGTGGAAGAACATCCCCGGGTTCTGCAGCAGGGGATTGAGCCCCTGGCCGTCCGGCGGGGGGAAGGGAAGGCGGGCGAAGGGACTGCTCACCAGGGCCAGCAGCAGGGTGAAGAAGGAGGAGGTGCCCATCACCGTGGCGATGACGTAGGGCATCAGCTCCCGATAGGCTCCCTGGCGCCAGACGACCAGGGTCCCGAAGCCTGCCAGCAGCCAGGCCCAGAACAGCAGCGAGCCCGCCTGCCCGGCCCACCAGGCCGAGACCGTATACCAGAACCCCAGGTCGCGACTGGTGTACGAGGCCACATAGGCGTTACCGAAGTCTCGGGTCACCAGTTGCCACAGGAGGACCGCGGAAGCCACGGTCAGCAGGAGGAAGAGAGCGTATGTGGCGTTGCGAGCGCTGTGCTGCAGGTCGGCGCGGCGCAGCCCCGCGCCCAGCAGGGCCGCCACCAGACCGTAGGCGGAGACCAGGGCCGCCAGTGCAACGGAAAGATTGCCTATTTCGCTCACCGCGCTCCTCGTTTCTATCCCCGCGGCACCTGGCCCGGGCCAAGACTCCTGCCTCCCGGCTTGGCCTCAAACTTGGACGGGCACTTGGCGAACAGGCGAACAGCGGTGAAGCTCTCCCCGTCGTAGGTCCCCTCCAGCACCACCTCCGCGCCTGGCTTGAAGGTGTCCGGCACCACCCCCCGGTAGGCCACCGGAATCCGCCGCCTACCGTCGGTGATGGTGAAGGCCAGCCGGCCGCTCATCTGGTCCCAGGCGACCCCGGGGAGGACCCTGCCGTTCAGGCGGACGCTGGCGCCGCGCAGCGCCGCGCCGCGGTCCAGCAGCTCTCCCACGGTCAGGTAGTAGCTCATGCTGCTGCGGGCTCCGGTGAAGGCCAGGTACCCGGCCCCCAGTACGAAGACGGCGACGGCCAGGGCGAACTTCTTCCTGGCACGGCTCATGGCATCACCCTCCCGCCGTCCTGCTCACGCCCGGCGGGCCTGCTGCAGCGCCCGGACCTCGGCCTCCAGCGCCCGGCTGATGCCCAGCAGCCGCAGGACGTAGAGGAACAGGCCCGCCCAGACCAGGGCGAACCCAATGAACATGGCCACCAGGGGAGTCATGACGGCACCTCCTGCCCTCCGGCGGCCCACCGGGGTGCAGCCAGCCGGAGCTCGTCATCCTTGAGTTCTGCCAGCACGTCGGCTGTCGCCATCTGCCGGCGGCGCACTGAGAAGAGGGCGACATAGAGCACGGTAAACGCAGCCACGTTCACTAGCAGCGCCTGCAGCATCGCCGGGTGTAGTCCGGAGCCGAAGCCCTCTGGCCGCACCACCACCGGCAGCGGGTGGAGGGAGCGCCACCAGACCACCGAGAGGTGGATCAGCGGGATGTCCAGGAACCCGATCACCCCCAGCACCGCAGCGAAGCGCGAGGCCTGCCCACCTGCGCCGCCGTAGGCGCGGACCATCAGCGCCACCACGTAGATCAGCCAGAGCATGAACGTGGTGGTGAGACGCGGGTCCCAGGACCACCAGGTGCCCCAGGCATAGCGTCCCCACACCGAGCCACTGAGGATAGCGAGGGTGGTGAAGACGACCCCCACCTCGGTGCTGGCCCAGGCGGCGAGGTCGTACCGCCGGCGGCGCGTGAACAGGTATCCCAGACTGGCAGCGAAGACCACGGCGAATGCCAGGAAGGCCACCCAGGCTGCGGGGACGTGGACGTAGAAGATGCGCTGGGCGTTGCCCATGGTAGCCTCTTCCGGGGCGTAGAGCAGAGCGGCGAACTGGCCACCCACCGCCAGGGCCAGCCCCAGCCAGGTGAGCGCCGCCACCCTATCCGGCCTGATTCTCACTGGCCTCTCCCATTCCCGGGTCGTCGCCACGCCGCTCACTCCTCCAGGAGGAACTCAAAGACCAGGTAGCCCAGCACCAGGAATATCAGGTCGAAAGCTCCAAGGATGCGCAATCCGGGCAGCACCGCGCGCAGGGGCCAGCCAGCCAGGATCCCCGCCGTGGCCTTCACTCCGGCGATGAGCACGGGGGAGGCGATGGGGAACAGCAGCACCGGGAGCAGCACCTCCCGGATGCGTGTGTGCACCGACATGGCCGAAAAGATCGTCCCCACCGCCACCAGCCCCACGCCCCCCAGCAGGAGGACGGCTGCCAGAGGCAGCAGCCGGGAGCCCAGGGCGATGCCCGAGAGTGCCGCCATCGCCGGGAGGATCAGGGCCGCCACCAGAAGCAGAAAGAGCAGGTTGGCCGCCGCCTTCCCCAGGTAGATAAGGCTGCGCTCCACCGGGAAGAGGCGCAGCGCCTCCAGGCACTGCTGCTCGCGCTCCAGCACAAACGAGCGCGACAGGCCCAGGGTGGCGGCGAAGGCCAGCGTCACCCAGAGCATCCCCGGCAGCAGGGCCGCCGCCTGGGCCGGCGAGGGAGAGAAGGCGAAGTTGAAGACCACCGCTGCCAGGAGGGCAAAGACCACCATCCCCGTGAGGATCTCCTTGGTGCGCAGCTCCAGGAGGAGGTCCTTCCAGACGAGCAGGCGCACAGCGCTCAGTGCACCCATGCTCCGCTCCTTACCACCTGGGTGTAGAGCTGGCCCACGGCACGCCAGTCGTCCAGCCCCTCCCGGCCCTCATAGGCCACCGCCCCGTCCACCAGGATGACCATGCGGTCGGCCAAGGGGAGTCCCTGTTCGATGCTGTGGGTGGTCAGGACGATGGTGCGGTCGCCGCGCAGCCGTTCCAGCAGCCCGCTGAAGATCTCAGCGGCGTGCCGGTCCAGCCCAGTGTAGGGCTCGTCCAGCAGCAGCAACGGCGGGTCGTGCACCAGGGCACGGGCGATGGTTAGCCGCTGCAGCATGCCGCGGCTGAAGGTGCGCACCAGATCATAACGGCGAGAACCCAGCCCCACAGTCTCCAGCATCGCGGCGGCCCGCGCCGCTGCGTCCGGCACCCCGTACATCCGTGCGGTAAACACCAGGTTCTCCAGGGCGGTCAGGCCCGTGTAGAGGTAGCTGTGGTGGGAGACCAGACCGATCAGCCGGCGGAGACTGTCGTCCCCCTGCGGGTTGCGGCCGAAAAGGCGCAGGGTGCCGGCGCTTGGCCGCATCAGGGTGGCCAGGATCTTGATCAGCGTGGTCTTTCCGGCCCCGTTTGGGCCGAAAATGACCAGGGACTCGCCCGCCGGGACGTCCAGGGTCACCTGCCGCAGTGCCCGCACCGGGCCAAACGCCTTCTCCAGGTCTCTGGTCTCGATCGCCTGCACCGGTCACCGAGCGCGCAATGCGCGCTTCCCCGATTCCTGCGCCCAGTCTATGTGGCGGTGGAAAGCGCCGCTATCAGGTAGGGGGCGGATTCTGCCTCCTGTGCCCGGCCTATATGGCTCTGGTCTGCACAGGAGCGGTAAAGATGCGGGGTTCTGAGGGCTGGAGGGCCCGATTACGTCAGCACATTGGAGGCTGGTGAGAATTGTTACGGGGTAGTGCAGGTGCTTCAGGGGCTATGAGCTCCGGTCCGTCAACAGGCCCATCCCTGGGCAACTGTGCCTCCGCGCAAGTGCCCAACAGACCGCGTGGCGCTGGACCGTACCAGCCGAGCGCAGTGGATAATCGGGCTTTGGCCTGATGTTGGGCTAGGCTTGAGGACCTAGTTCATTCCTCCAGGTGTTAGGTACGGCTGGTTCATGACAGGACATACTCGGTCGCCTATGGTGCAATTGGGTCGCTGGTGCCTGGTGTGCTTACTGGTGGACCGTCGGGCGCCGGGGCTACCGTGAGAGATTCGCCCTGGATGCTTTGAAGCAGGGAAGGGAGATGGACGAATTAAGTGCACGGCCACAGCGCATCCGGCGCCGGAGGTTCCTCGACTACTCGTTCGGCGCTGCTCTGGCGGCACTGGCCGGGACTGTACTCTACCCGGTCATCAATTACCTGATCCCACCGAAGACCAAGGAGATCACCCATCAGGCGGTGGTGGCGGGGAAAGCGGGTGAGCTCCCTTCCAACTCCGGGAAGATCTTCGCCTTCGAAGGGAGACCGGCCATCGTGCTGCGCACACCCGATGGAGAGGTGCGGGCCTTCACCGCTGTGTGCACTCACCTGGCCTGCAACGTGCAGTACCGCCCGGACCTGCAGCACATCTGGTGCGCCTGCCACGACGGCCACTACGACCTCCACGGGCAAGTCCTCTCCGGCCCGCCGCCCCGGCCGCTGGTGGAATATAAGGTCACCCTCAAAGGAGAAGACATCATCGTCAGCAGAACCTAGCCATGGGCGTGCGGGACTGGCTGAACGAACGCCTGCGGTACGAAGCTGCCCAGGCGTTCCTGGAGAAGAAGGCTGTTCCCGTCCACCGCTACGCTGTCACCTACTACACGGGGGGTGTCACCCTTTTCTTCTTCGTGGTCCAGGTGCTCACCGGGTTGCTCCTGCTCATGTACTACCGGCCCGCCTCCGACGCTGCCTTCGAGAGCGTGCGCCTGATCATCGCCAAGGTGCGTTTCGGCTGGCTCGTCCGCAATATCCACGTCTGGTCCGCCAACGCTATGGTGGGAGCGGCAGTGCTCCACCTGGCAGCCACTTTCTTCAGCCGCGCCTACCGGAAGCCGAGGGAACTGACCTGGGTCTCCGGTGTCCTCCTCCTGGGCGTTACCCTGGCGTTTGCCTTCACCGGGTACCTGTTGCCGTGGAACACCCTGGCTTACTTTGCCACGAAGGTGGGGACGGAGATCGCGGGTGACGTCCCGGTCATCGGCCGGGCGCTCATGGTCCTGCTGCGGGGGGGCGAGGACATCACCGCAGCCACCCTCATTCGCTTCTTCGGCATCCACGTGGCCATCCTGCCCGCGCTGGCCACAGTGCTGCTCGGCCTGCACCTGACGCTGGTGCAGATACACGGGATGAGCCGGCCGATCTCCGTGCGCGTGCGTGGCGAGGAGCGCTTCTACCCCGAGTTCATGCTGCGAGACTTCATCGTCTGGGTGGTGCTGCTGGGCGGCCTGGCTGTGGTGGCCACGCTGTGGCCCTGGCCACTGGGGGAGAAGGCGGACCCGCTGGCCCCGGCTCCTGCGGGTCTGCGGCCGGAGTGGTACTTCCTGTTCATGTACCAGACCCTGCGCATGATCCCCGGCCGCATCGCCGGCCTGGAGGGCGAGGCTGTGGGCGTCACCCTCTTCGCGCTGACCGGCCTCGCGCTGCTGCTGGTCCCCTTCCTCGACTGCTGGGCGCAGCGGGAGCACAAACACCCGCTGTTCCCCGCCCTGGGGGCGGCCGCCTTCGCCTTCGTCCTGCTGATGACGGCGCTGGCCCTGGTCGCCGGGATGTGAGGCTATGAGGCCAGGGGCGCTCCTGCGCGTCCTCCTGGTGGCCACAGCCGGGCTCGGCATCTGGGCAGGATGGGCGCTGCTGCCCGGCTCATCGGTCCAGGCGGCCCAGACGGCTGACTCCTGCACCAACTGTCATCAGAACCTCGCCGGGAAGCTGGCGGCCCCAGCGGAGGGGATGAGCGAAGACGTGCACGGTCGTGCGGAACTGCGCTGCGCGGGGTGCCATGGGGGCGACCCCGCCCGCAGCGGCATGGACGCCCACGACCCCGCCGCCGGATTCAGGGGCGTGCCCCAGCGACGGCAGGTTCCGCAGCAGTGCGCGCGCTGCCATGAGGATCCGACATTCATGCGGCGCTTCAATCCTTCGCTGCCCACCGACCAGTTCGCCCGCTACCTGACCAGCGAACACGGGAAGCACCTGGCCGCAGGCGACGGCAACGTGGCTGTGTGCACCTCCTGCCACGGCGTCCACCCGGTGCGTGCCGTGAGCGATGCGCGCTCCCCTGTCTTCCCCACCAACGTGCCCAGTACATGCGCCCGCTGCCACGCCGACGTTGCCCTGATGAAGCCCTATGGAATCCCCACCAGCCAGTTCGCCGAGTACCGGGAAAGCGTGCACGGGCAGGCACTACTTCGGCGGGGCAACCGCCAGTCCCCGGCGTGCAACGACTGTCACGGCAACCACGGTGCCGCACCCCCAGGCGTTGAGTCCGTGGCCAACGTCTGTGCCCAGTGCCACCGCGCCACGCGGGACCTTTTCGTGCGCAGCCCGCACAAGAGGGCGTTTGACACCCTGGGGATGGCGGAGTGCACCGTCTGCCACGGGACACACAACATCTCCTTTCCCACGGACGTGATGCTGGGTCAGGAGCAGGGGTCGGTGTGCCTGCGGTGCCACCCCGGCGGAACCGCAGGCCTGCGGGCTGCTGCAGAGATGCGGGCGACCCTGGAAGAAGTGAAGGCCGCCATCGCGCAGGCTGAGGCCATCCTGAAACGCGCGGCCGGCGCCGGGATGGACGTGGGCGACGCCAGGATCGACCTGGACGAGGCCACGTCGCAGCTGATCCGGGCCCGGGCCGTGACCCACACCACAAGCCCGCCCGAGGTGCGGCGGGTGACTGCGGTCGGCCTCACTGCCGCCGGCCGGGCACGCGCCGTGGGCGAAGCGGCCCTGGCCGAGATGGGATTCCGCCGCCGCGGCCTCGGCGTCTCTGTGGCCATCATCGCCTTTGTGGCAATCCTGCTCTGGCTGAAGCTGCGGGAGCTGAAGCATACGCCAGCATCCAGGTGACCAAAGCGCTGGCCATAGAGCTCGTGGTCTCAGGCAGGTCCCCCGCCCCGCATCGGGCGGTCGCCCGATACCTTTGCCGCGGTTTTGGCCTATAGGCTATAGCTAAAGCGAAGGTGTCCCGTATGAGCCTACGCAGGCGGATCATGCTGCTGGTGACGGTCGGGCTGATCGCCGCCACCGCCCCGCTGGGGGTAATGGGTATCGGCATGCTCCGCGCATCCACCGACCGTATCCTGGAGGAGCGGCTGGCCGTGGCCAGGTCCACGGCCGGCCACCTGGACGACCGCCTCACCCAGGAGCTGCGGCAGCTCCACCAGCTTGGCCGCCGGGTTGGCCCCCTGCTGGCTGACGGGGATCTGGACGGAGTGCGCCGCGTCCTCACCTCCGCTGCGCCCGCCCTGGACCTCTTCTCCGGTGCGGTGTTCCTGGCTGACCGCCGAGGCGCGCTTGCCGCCAGTGAGCCCCCGGGTAGACAATGGGCGGCGATGCCGGCGGCTGCGCCAGGCGCGGTGCGGCAGGCGCTGGAGCGTGGCCGTCCCGGGATCAGCGGGCCGGTGCGGACTGCGGAGGGAACCCCTGCGGTCATCGTCACCATCCCCGTCCTCGGGCCGTCCGGCACTGCTGCCGGCGTGATCGGAGGGCTCATCCTCCTCCCCAGCCCCGTGCTGCAGGCGTTTGTCGAGAGGTTGGCGGTGGGCGCGACCGGGCACGCTGCAGTGGTCAGCGAGGACGGGGTGGTCCTGGCCAGCAGCGAACCTGAGGAGATATCCACCCGGGGCGAGCACCCCGAGTTCGTCTCCCGTATGATCTCCACACGCCGTGCCGGAGTAAGCTTGGCCGAGGGGACGGATCCGGCGGGACGGCCGGAGCGCCACGTCATGGCTTTCGCCCCGCTTTCCGCAGCTCCCTGGGGCCTCATGGTGGGCCAGGACGAGGCGGAGACCTACGGCCCCATCCGCCGGCTGCGCGACCGGGTGGTCCTCTTCGGCCTGGCCGTGCTCGCCGCCGCCCTCCTCTTTGCCTGGCTGGACACGGGAGCGGTGGCTTCCCCCCTGCGGGCGCTGAAGGAGGCGGCGGAGCAGATCGCCGGCGGGGACCTGGGGCGGGAGATCGCGGTGCGTCGCAGTGACGAGGTAGGGGCGCTGGCGGACAGCTTCGAGACCATGCGGCAGCGGTTGCTCGCTTCCCTGGAGGAGATCCGCCGCCGGGCCCGCGCCTCACAGTCCCTCTACGAGACCGGGAAGGACGTGCTCAGCCTGCAGGACCGGGAGGCTGTTTTGCGGTCGATCGTACACCGGGCCGCCGCGTTGCTGGCGGTGGACGTGGCGGTCCTCTGCCTGGCGGACGAGGGGGGAGCGGCGCGCGTCGGCGCCCTGGCCGGTCCCGCGGACGCCACCTCTGCAGGGCCGCACGCGTTTCCCCTGCACGAAGGAGAGGGAGGGACGGCCTGCCTGAACTGCACCGTGCTGAAACCCCGCTACCGGGCCTCCCACCTGGCAGCACCCCTGACCATCGGCGGGCGCGCGGTGGGCGCCCTGTGCGTTGGGGCGCGGGGAGTTCGGGAGTTCTCGCTGGAGGAGCGGGAGCTGCTCTCCGGGCTGGCCAACCTGGCGGCGATTGCCGTGGAGAACGCCCGTCTCCAGGAGCGGGTGCAGTCCCTGGCGGTGCTGGAGGAGCGGGAGCGCATCGCCCGGGAGATCCACGACAGCGTGGGTCAGGTGCTGGGCTACGTCAACACCAAGGCGCAGGCAGTGAAGGTCCTGCTGGAAGCGGGGAGGAGTACAGAGGCGCAGGCCCAGCTGGCGCAGCTGGAGCAGGCGGCGCGGGAGGTCTACGCCGACCTGCGCGAGGCCATCCTGGGGCTGCGCGCAGACACAGGGCCACAGCGGCGACTTGTCCCGGTGTTGCGCGAATACGTGCGGCGGTACAGCGAGCTGAGCGGCGTGCAGACAGAGCTGGTCACCGAAGGTGATCCGGCCCTCTACGTCTTCAGCCCCACCACAGAACTCCACCTCCTGCGGATCATCCAGGAGGCTCTGACCAACGTGCGCAAGCACGCCCTGGCGCGACGGGCCTGGGTGCGGTTTGCCCACGAGGACGGTGTGCTTGTGGTCAGCGTCCGCGACGACGGCCAGGGGTTCGATCCTGCGCGGGTGCCCCCGGGCGCCTGGCCGCGTTTCGGCCTGCAGACCATGCGCGAGCGGGCGGAGGCCATTGGAGGCGTATTTACCGTCCGCTCTGCAGGCGGATCGGGCACAGAGGTTGTAGTGCGGCTGCCGCTATCACGGGGGAGGGTGGGTGATGCGAGTCCTGCTGGCCGATGATCATCCCCTCTTCCGGGACGGCGTTCGCAGTCTGCTCCAGGCGCGCGGTGTGGAGGTGGTGGGGGAGGCCGGTGACGGGGAGGAGGCGGTGGAGGCGGCGCTGCGGCTGCGGCCGGATGTTATCCTGATGGACATCTCCATGCCCAGGATGAACGGGCTGGAGGCCACCCGTGTGATCAAGGCGCGCCTGCCCCAGGTGAAGATCGTCATGCTTACCGTCTCCGACGAGGACCGCACCCTCTTCGAGGCGGTAAAGAGCGGCGCACAGGGCTACCTGCTCAAGAACCTGCAGGCCGATGAGTTCTTCGACCTGCTCTCTGGTCTGGAGCGGGGCGAGGCCCCCATCTCCAGAAGCCTGGCCGGTCGGATCCTTGAAGAGTTCGCCCGGCGCCGCGGGGGCCGGCCGCAGGAGGAAGCGGAGGAACTGACCGAGCGCGAGCGCGAGGTCCTCCGGGCGGTGAGCGGCGGCGCTTCCAACCGGGAGGTGGCGGCCGCCCTGCACATCTCGGAGAATACCGTGAAGTTCCACATGAAGAACATTCTGGATAAGCTCCACCTGCGCAACCGTGCCGAGGTGGTGGCCTACGCAGCCCGTCGGGGGTGGCTGCCCCCAGAGACGACCTCCGGCGGGGAGGGCAGGGAGAGCGGCTAGTCAGGGGGTATGCCTTCCAGCGCCTCCCGGACCTCCCGCCGGAAGCTGTCCCTGTCCAGGACGAAAGCCCTGATGGGGCTGGCGTTTACGATCCACCCGACCCACCCGCCGCGCCGGGTGACCTCAGCAGGTTCGGCCACGGCATTGATCCAGCGGATGGGCAGACGGGGCGCGATCTCCTTGATCTGCCTCTCCCCCTGCAGCCAGAAGGTGTAGGTGAAGGGGCAGAAGGAGGGGCCGTAGATGATCAGCGCCTTTCCCCTGTCCTCCGCCTGCGGGACGTAGGTGCCGGCCCGCTCCTCAAAGAGGGACTCTAGCGCTCCCCGGCCGACCACGGCCTTGACTTCTGCGATCGGGATGCTTTCTTCCAGAGGGTAGAAGAGCGTCTTGCCATCGTCCACAGGTTGGAAGCCGCGGCGCAGGAAGAATTCGTGCGCCGGCAGTTGCCCCGTCTGTTCACCCGGGAACGTGCGGGTCACCAGGAACCGCGCCGGCTGATGGTCGAACCAGACGTGCGGCTTCCGCACCTCCTCGATCAGGCTTTCCAGCAGCCTGGTGCCCACCCCTCGCCGCCAGTGCGTCCGCTCGGGGACATAGATGCAGTAGATGAACACGGCACGGTCTCCGGGGATCGGTCGGTACTGCACCAGCCCCACGGGTACAGTGTTCCTGTAGGCGATCCTGGCGAAGGTACCCCATCGCTGGAGCATCTCCACCGCCCAGCGGCGCTTTTCGTGCATGCCCGTCACGAAGGCCAGCTCGTTTCTCCGCTCCCGTGGCACACACAGCTCCAGATCAGCGAGGTTTTCTGCAGTGACCTGGCGCACGGTGATCGCGCCCATCGCACTAAGATCTTCTGGAATTCAGGTCGCCGGGTCCTGCTTACTGCAGGACGTTCTGCAGCAGCATCATGGCCAGGAAGCCCACCAGGACCGCCGCCGCGGCGTTGGCCCGGTCGCCGCTGTGCTCCACGGCCTCGGGGATCATCTCGCTCACCACCAGGAATCCCATGGCGCCGGCGGCAAAGCCAAAGCCTACGGGCACCAGCGGGCGGAAGACGGCCACCGCCAGGGCGGCCGGCACCGCCAGCGCGGGCTGGGGCAGGCTGGTGAATACCGCCCACCAGATGCAGGCCCACCCGGAGAAGCCCTCCGCCCGTAGAGGGAGCGAGACGGTGAGCCCCTCGGGTATGTTGTGAATGGCGATGGCGATGGTCAGGAGGATGGCCAGGGTCAGCTCGCCCGATCCGAAGCTTACCCCGATGGCGATTCCCTCGGAGAAACTGTGCACGGTCATCGCGCCGATGACCAGGAGGACCCGTCGGGCCGATACCCCCTGCAGGTGGTAGAAGTTGTGCTCACTGTGGCCCATCCGTCGCTCCACCAGCCAGAAGAAGACGGCACCCAGGGCGATGCCCAGGGCGACCACGTTATAGCCGGCCAGATCCATGCCGGCAGAGACCAGGTTGAAGACGGAGGCGGAGAGCATCATCCCGCCGCTGAAGCCCCAGGCCGCGCCCAGCAGTGGGCGCGGCAGTCGAGGGGTGAAGAGGAAGGGTACCCCGCCCACGCCGGTGGCCAGCGCCGTGACCAGGGCGCCCAGGAAGGTCCAGAAGGCCAGTGCGGCCGTGGACAATCGCTTCCCCCGCGTCACAGCATAGGTCTCACGCCCCCAGGCGGCTATCCATCAGTGGCCTGATTCTGCCGCTTGTGCGCCATCTGTCCCGGGTGCCACGCCGGATCTCTGGAACTCTCGCCGACGGCTGCGACGGCCGCCGCTCCGGACCGCTGGAGCCTTCCCCGCCCACCCGATCGGGTAGCGGGTTCCTCCCCGGAAGTGGGGGCAGGCCGCCGGGGAGGACTATCCCGGGGTGTGTTGTTGGCCTGGCGCGGCGCTCCGTATTGTCGCCACAGAGGGCGTCTTCCGGCTTCGATGGGGGCGAGACCCATGGAACGGCGCGCCGACGGCATCGTCTACTACGCTCTGGTCATTGCGCTTGCCGCTCTGGTGCTCAGCATCGTGGCCTACACCGCGCGGGCGCGGCCGGCGGGAGCTCCGGTGTTGCGGACCCCGGCGACCATGAAGCTCTCCATGGTGGTGGCCACCTTCAGCGGCCAGGGGGTGGCCGCACACCGCTGGTATCCCACCATGCTGGTGGTGCGGCAGGGGGACACGGTGGACCTGGCGCTGGGCAACCCTGATCGGGTCAACCACGAGTTCGCCATCCCTGACCTCAACCTGCGCTCCGGCAAGCTGGCGCCCGGCGGCACCGACCGGCTGCGCTTCGTCGCCGACCGCGCCGGTGTCTACGTCTTTCAGTGCGCCCTGCCCCATGACCCAGCGCGCGGCGACTGCACGCCAGACCACGAGCTGATGCGCGGCTACCTGGTCGTCACGGAGTGAGGGGGCGGAGAGGTGGACGGGCCCCGATCAGCGTTGCGCTCGCTCCTGGCTGGCCTCGCCCTGGTTGTGGCGCTGGTGGCGGTGGCGCTCAGCTTGCTGGCGCTGACCACACCGGGGACCCCAGCGCGTTCTCCCGCTGCGGAGGATCCGGCAACTATCGACCTCTCCCTGCTCATCACCGGGCGGGGGGCGATCGGGGGCCCCGCGGAGAGTCACCTCTACGATCCGCAGTTCCTGGTGGCCCGCAAGGGGGACAGGGTGCGGCTGCACGTGACCAATGGGTCCCACTTCCGGCACGGCATCGAGATCGTCGGCTATGGGGTGAAAACCCGTCCCCTCACCGGCGGGCCGCAGGCGGCGGAGACGCTGACTTTCGTCGCCAGCAGGAGCGGGATTTACGAATACCGCTGCTACCTGCCGTACGACCCGGCAACCGCTACATGTTCGCCCGACCACAGCCAGATGGTGGGCCATCTCGTTGTCCTGGACCCGGAGGTGCGGTGAACGCTCTGCCAACTCTCTCATGGAGGTGAGGTAGATGAGGATGTATGTGCGTGTCTTCGGCCTGACCGCGCTGCTGGTGTTCTTCAGCCTGGGCGGCGCGGCGGGTGCAGCCAAGCAGAAAGTCACCATCGCGCTGAGCGAGATGAAGTTCACTCCCGGCAAGATCACCGTGCAGGCGGGCAATCCTGTGGAGTTCAAGCTGGTGAACAGGGGGAAGGTGAAGCACGAGTTCATGGTGTATAAGCCGCCGAAGGCCGGTTTGGCGGGCGACGAGCTTGAGGAGTGGGCTGAAGAGAATTCCTACTTCAAAGGCATTGAGGTCAAGGTCGAGGGCGGCGGCATCGAGGTGGTCGGCACCAACATCTTCGAGGTGGAGATCGATGCCGGCAAGTCCGCGGAGGTGTCCTTCACCCCCAAGCAGACCGGGACCTTCGAGATCGGTTGCCACATCGAAGGGCACTACGAGAAGGGCATGAAGGGCACGTTGGTGGTCAGGTAGGGGTGGAGGTATGGGTACGGACGGCAGGGGAACGGCAATTCTCGTTGCGACCTTCACGGTCGTGCTGCTGGCGCTGGGGGCGGGGTTTCTGGTGTTCCGCACCTACACCCCGCCCACCTCTGCCGCTCCATCCATCGTTCCGGAGGTGCGGCAGTTCGCCCTGCAGCTGCACGCCGAGGAGTTCGGTGACCAGACGCTACACCACTGGCTACCCGCCACCATCGTGGTCAACGTGGGCGACACGGTCATCCTCAGGGTGACCAACACCGATCCGGAGGCCGCACACGGCTTTGGCCTGGCGGCCTTCAACATTGCACTGCCGCCCATCCCGCCCGGGGAGACGCAGACCATCCGCTTCCAGGCTACCCGTCCCGGCGTCTTCCACTTTGGCTGCAGCGTGGAGGGCTGCGCGCCCGACCACGGCGACCAGACGGGTCAAATGGTCGTCCTGGGGCATCCGTAGCGTGGCCCTGACGCGGCGGTCCTTCCTCAAGATCCTGGCCGCGGGGACGGCGGTGATGGCCGGGCCACCGGCGGGAAACCGGCTGCTCCGTCGCCTCCGGCTGCGGCCGGCTGGAGGTGGGCTGCCGGCGCTTGCCGCCAGCCGGGAACCGGCGGGTCCCATCGTACGGCTGTTCGGCCTGCCCGCCGGGGACGGCGACCCGACTCTGGCCTACGCCGCCGAGCCCAACACGCGCACGGGGCCGGGTGAGGCCGGCCGTCGCTGGGTCATGGTCATCGACCTGGCCCGCTGCGACGGCTGCCGGGAATGCACGCGCGCCTGCACCGCCATGCACTTTGTCCCATCTGGCCAGGAATGGATCCGCGTCTACGAGATGCGCGACCACGCCACCGGCAACGCCTACTGGCTGCCGAGGCCGTGCATGCAGTGCGACAACCCCCCATGTGTCAAGGTCTGTCCGGTGAGCGCTAGCTGGAAGCGGGAGGATGGCATCGTCATGCAGGACACTTCCCGCTGCATCGGCTGCCGCTTCTGCATCGCCGCCTGCCCCTACCAGGCCCGCGGCTTCAACTGGGTGCAGCCTCCAGAGTCCGAGGAGCAGCGCCGACAGCCCTACGACATGGAGTGGAACACCAGACATTTCAAGGGCACCACCGAAAAGTGCATCTTCTGTCCCGGGCTGGTCAAGGAGGGCAGGCTGCCGGCCTGCGTGTCCGCCTGCCCCATGGGGGCCCTCTACTTCGGGGACCAGGCCGAGGATGCCGTGACCAACTCGCAGGGCGAGACGGTCCGCTTCTCCCAGCTGGTACAGGAGAATGCGGGCTACCGCTTCCTGGAAGAGCTGGGCACGGAGCCGCGTGTCTACTACCTGCCCCCGCGGAAGCCTCTTTACCCCCCGCCGCCGTCTGAGCAGGAGCCGGCGGCACTGGGAGGAGGGCACCGCTGATGCCGCGCCGGCCGGATCCGTTCTCCCCGCGGGAGCGGGTGCTTCTGGCGTCACTCACCACAGCCGGACCGGGATTCTCCGCTCTGGTTGGGGCGCTGCTGGCCGTGATCGCCTGGGGCATCATCGCCTACACCGTGCAGCTGCGCTACGGATTGGGCGTCACCGGCCTGCGGGACAACTTCATGTGGGGCGTCTACATCACCAACTTCGTCTTCTTCATCGGCGTCAGCCACGTGGGCGCCCTGATGTCGGCCATCCTGCGGATTACCGGGGCGGAGTGGCGCCGCCCCATCACCCGCATGGCCGAGGCCATCACCTTCGCCTCCCTGCTCATGGGCGCGCTGATGCCCTTTGTGGACATGGGCCGCCCGGATCGGATCCTCAACCTGCTGCTGCACGGGCGCCTGCAGTCGCCCGTGCTGTGGGACATTCTCTCCATCGGCACCTACCTCACGGGAAGCACGCTCTTCCTGTACGTGCCCATGATCCCCGACATCGCGCTCCTGCGTGACCGGTTCGCCGCGGGGCCCGCCTGGCGGCGCCGCCTGTACACCGTCCTGGCCGTGGGGTGGAAGGGGACCGAGGCGCAGCGTCACCACCTGGAGCGGATCATGGGCGTGATGGCCGTCCTCATCATCCCCATCGCCGTCTCCGTGCACACGGTGGTCTCCTGGATCTTCGGCATGACGCTGCGCGCCGGGTGGAACAGCACCATCTTTGGTCCCTACTTCGTCTCCGGCGCGCTGTTTTCCGGCGCGGCAGCGGTGGTCACGGCCATGGCAGCCTTCCGCTGGGCCTACCACCTGGAGGACTACATCACGGAGGTCCACTTCCGGCGGATGGGCTACCTGGTGATTGCCCTGGGGATGATCTACGCCTACTTCACCTTCGCCGAGTACCTGACTCCGGCGTACAAGATGGCCGCCTCCGAGCGCGGCTACCTCAACGCGGTCTTCAGCGGCCAGTTCGCCCGCCTCTTCTGGTTCACCCAGGTCGGCGGCGTCCTGCTACCTGTGCTGCTGCTGACCGTGCCGCGGGTCGGCTGGGTGCCGCGCCTGACTCGCGTGCCAGTCCTCCGTCCGGTTCCTACGTTGGCGACGATAGCTACCTCGCTGCTGGTGCTGCTCCTGCTGCCGGCGGTCCTCCCGCGGACCGCGGCGTTCGGGGGGTTCGCCCTCATCCGGCAGCTCCCGGCCTGGATCATCGCGGCGCTGGGGGCGTGGCTCTTCCTGACGCTGCTGCCGCTGTTCCACCAGCGTCCCATCGCTGCGGCTGTGGTGGCCTCGCTGCTGGTCAACGTGGGGGCCTGGCTGAAGCGCTTTGTCATCATCGTGCCCACGCTGCAATACCCCTTCCTGCCCATCCAGCGCGCGCCGGCCGGCTGGGCCATCTACCGGCCCACCTGGGTGGAATGGTCAATCACCGCGGGCGCGCTGGCCGGATTCGTGCTGGTCTATCTCCTGTTCAGCAAGGTCTTTCCCATCGTTTCGATCTGGGAGACCCGGGAGGAGGGTCACCGCCCCGCGCCGGCATCGTCTGCGGTGGGAACACATGGAGAAGCTGCCGATGCGCCGGTTCTGTAGTCTTCTCGGCTGCGGCTTCCTTGCGGTCATGCTGCTGGCGCCACCGGCCGAGGGCGCAGAGCCTGCCCGCGTCCTGCTGCGGGCGCAGGCTGTTGCCGGCGGCGCGGTGCAGGTGACGGCGACGGTCGTAGACGCCCGCGGCGCGCCCGTGGCGCAGGCGCCCCTGGTCTTCAAGAGGCGCACGGCCTTCGGCTGGCTGACGGTGCTCGAGACCTCCAGTGGCAAGGACGGGACCGCGCAGATGACGCTCCCGGCGGGGAGAGGGCCCGGGGAGATTGCGGTCGAGGCGGGTGAAGAGGGGATCGTTCGCGCGGTCGTTGTGGTCGGGGAGAGGGAGGCGCCCCCGCCCGCCGTCCGACCGGGCCGTAACGTGCTACTTGGCCTGAGCCCGCAGCCGGGATTCATCAGTCCCTACCCCGTCCCCATGCAGGCGGTCCTCTTCGGCCTCATCCTGGGGGCCATCTGGTCGACCTACGGATACGTGGTCTGGCAGCTGCTGCGCATCCGGCGAGACCGGCAGCCCTGACACCTCTCAGCGCACACGAGCACCGGCTTCTTCAAAGGCCCTTAAGAAATCCTTAAACACCCGGCTGAGCAGGCGCGGTACATTGGACGCGGCCGTATGCGGAATACGGCAGACCCATGGGGTGGCCCGAGAAGGATCTCGTGGGCAAGAAGGTGCGCGGCCATAAGGCGAGTCGCCGGGAGCGCAGAGCAGCGCGCCGGAAGGGCAGGGTCATCTGGTTTTCCCTGGGGGCGCTGGCAGTGCTCAGTGCGGCCGGGTTCCTGGTGGCCTCTCCCTTCCGCCCCGGGCCGGCCCCCTCCGAACCGGGTGGCTTCATTCCGCAGGTGTACGTGGACATGGCCGGCTTCGAGCCGCGGGTGCTGACGGCACCGGCGGGGCGGGAGTTTCGGGTGCAGTTCATCAACCCGGACTCCCGCTTCCACACCGACGGAGGCGGGTGGCATCAGTTTCGCATCGGCGGGACGGACATTGACGTGCGCATCCCACCCAGTACCCGGCTGGTCGTCACGTTGCCGCCGCTGGCCGCCGGTACCTATGAGTTCTACTGTGACGTCTGCTGCGGCGGCAAGGAGAACCCGGCGATGCGCGGCATGCTGGAGGTCAGGGCTTGAGCCGCCTGAGCTTCCCCACGGTCATCGTTAGCGGTCTGCTTGACGGCCTCAATCCCTGTGCCTTCGGCGTCGTCCTCTCGCTGGTCGCCCTGCTCCTGGCCGGCATAGCCCTGGGCGAGGCTCGGCCGCGGCTGTGGCGCGTGGGCGGAGCGTACGTCGCCGGTATGTTTCTCACTTACCTGCTGCTCGGCCTGGGTGTGATTTCCGTGGTGGCTGTACTGACGCGGACGCACCTGCCGGTGCGGATCATGGGCCTGCTGGTGGTCATCCTCGGCCTGTGGATGCTGAAGGACGCCTTCCTCCCGGGGACAGGCTGGCGGCTGGAGATGCCCGCGGCCTTTCATGGGAGCGTGCGAAAGATGCTGGCGCAGACCACGCCTGTGGGACTGTTCGCCGCCGGGGGGCTGGTCGGGCTGTGTACAGTGCCCTGCAGCGGGGCCATCTACATGGGCGTACTGGCGCTGCTGGCCCGGCAGCCATTTCTGCCGCGCCTGGGCTACCTCCTCGCCTACAATGTCATGTTTGTCCTCCCGCTGCTGGCACTGCTGGTAGTGGTGGCGAGCCGGCGGACATTGAATCGGATTGCCCACTGGTACGTCCCGCGCAAGTCCCTGGCCAGGGCCGTCCTCGGGACTTTAACACTGATTCTGGGCTTCGTCGTGCTGGTGACAGCATGAACAGATCAAGCCTGCGGCCGCCATGGAGCGCGGGAGCGACCGCGGACGAGTGCGGAGGTGAGCCTCATGGCAATTGATCCGGTATGCGGCATGACGGTTGAGGAGCAGAAGGCTGCAGGCAGCTCGGAGTACAGGGGACAGACATATTACTTCTGCTCCAGCGGCTGTAAGGCCGCCTTTGACAAGGAGCCCGAGAGGTATGTCGGACACGGAAGCCACCAGCCCGGCCATGGGCACTAACGGCGTGGTCCTCCGCGGCAGACGGCGACCTGGGTGAGCGTGCCAAGCTCCTGTCCTGTTCAGTCGTGTCCGGGTTTCGCAGGAGGGCGGTCGTGAAGAGTGTCCCGGTATTGGTGGTGCTGGTGTTGCTGGTGCTGCTGCCACTTCCGGCCCCGGGCGCGCCGGCGGTTGCCTTCACCCGGACGGCCAGCGCCGGAGGGGTGGAGGTCAGGGTTACTTATGCTCCACCGGAATACTTCGCCCTGGTGCAAGACTCGGCCGGGGCGAGACGGTTCGCCCCGGAACAGCAGATTGTCTTCCTCATCTCGCTGGACACCCACGGGGGAGACCTGAGGTCGTTCGATCTGGTGCGAAACAGCCGGCTGCGGACTCGAACGGCGGGTGGCGCAGTCCGCGAGTATGCGCCCGCAAGGTGGGAGGCCATCAACGACGGCAGCCACCACCGCTCGGGCGCGCTGATCTTTCCCGCGGTGGCCAACGGCACGAGGGTCATCGCACCGGAGGTAGATTCCATTACGTTGGTGATTGCCGGTCTGGCCGGGGTGCCGGTGCGCACATTCGAGTGGACCCTGCCGGTACGGTAGGGCGGCCGGCACCCCTCGGCCCCAGCATCCTTCAGACAAGAGCGGCTCTCGGTTCGGCCTCTATCTACCGCGCCTGAAGGAACGGCAGTGGATCCAGGGGAACGCCGTTCCGGCGCACTTCGAAGTGGACATTCGGTCCGGTCACGTCTCCGGTCGTCCCCACCGCCGCGATCATCTGGCCACGCCTCACCCGCTCTCCTGCCTTGACCAGAAGCCGGGAGGCATGGCCGTACCAGGTGGTAAGACCGTTACCATGGTCGAGGATGACCAGCAGGCCATAGCCGCCCTGTCGGCTGGCGAAACGCACCCTGCCGTCCTGGACAGCGTAGATTGGGGTGCCGGTGGGGGCTGCTATATCGATGCCGTGGTGATGCCGGCGGCCGCGGAATCCGAACCGTGAGGTGACGACGCCGCGACTCGGCCAGCCGAACCGGGGGCGGGCGGGAGCGGCGACATAGGGCAACCTTACCACGTGCACCGCCTCTCCGGGCGTCAATGGTGCCGCTGTCACAGACGATAAGAGGAGGACAATCCCCGCCAGGGTGGCAAAGGCAACCAGGAGCAACGGGCTCTTCCTCGAGCAGAGATGAACCCCGCGGAGGAGCGCACCGCGGGCACGACCTGACTTCCAGAAGTGCGAGCGTACGCAGAATTCCTGGCGACGGGCAGCGTCTCCTTCCCCAGGTTCTTAAGCTTTTGTTAAGAGCCTCCATCCCGGCTGGCGCGCCGGTGGGCCTATTTAGCCATGGATTCCTACATCCTTGGCCCGATAAGATTAGGCCCTTTGAAGAATTGTCCGCTCCACATTTGGCCAGTAATCTTGGGCCAGATTCCTGTGCCTGAGTTCTACGTCCCGCGGGGGGATAGAGCAAGAGCGCTGTGCTGCTGAACCCGGGGAGGCGTGACTGGATGAATGTCGGTGGGGAAGCGGGCCGCCCGAAGTCGGGACTTTCGGTCATTTGGTCCATGAGATCCGCCACTTCCGATTCCTCTGCCCGCAGCCCATCGGCCGCGGGAACCGATGGACCGGCGCCGGCTGCGCTCAAGCGCCGGGACGTGCTCCGGCTGGCAGCAGGTGCGGGAGCGACCCTGCTGGTGGGTCGCCCAAGCCTCGCCCGGGCTGAGCTGCCAGCGGGGTCTCCCGCCGCGCCACCGGTCGTGGACGGTGGAGGGGATGAGCTCCTCCGCATGCAAGCAGAGATCCGGCGAGCTCTCCAGAAGCCGGTGGAGCAGCGCAGCTGGATCATGGTTATCGACGGCCAGAAGTGCGTGGGCTGCCAGGCCTGCGTCGTCGCCTGTACGGCCGAAAACATCCTGCCGCCGGGCGTCTCATACCGTAGTGTCCCGGAAGTCGAGGTGGGAACCTATCCCAACGTGAAACGGTACCCGATGCCGACCCAGTGTATGCAGTGCGACAAGCCTCCGTGCGTGGCGGCAGCCAACGCCATTGCTCCCGGGTCTTTCTCCAAGCGCCCGGACGGTATTGTAGCCATCGACTACACCAGGTTCCGCGGCCGGGCCGCCTACCAGGCGGCAGCCAAAGCCTGCCCGTACCGGGCGCTGTACTTCGACCAGGGGAGGTTCTACACGCAGCCCACCCCGGCGTTCCAGCCCTACGAGGAGGCGCTCAGTCACGACTACGGCCGCCGCTGGGTACGCCAGCGCGAGAGGCGGAACGAGCCTCCCGCGGGCGGCGGGCGCAAGTGCCACTTCTGTCTGCACCGACTGAACGCCGGCATGGTCCCGGCCTGCGTCGCCACGTGCATCGGCCGCGCCATCTACTTCGGCGATAAGAACGACCCACAGAGCCTGGTCAACGAGGTGCTCACGAAGAAGGCCGACAAGGTCCTGCGCATCCGGGCCAACCGGGGGACAGAGCCCCGAGTGTACTACCTGTGCGACGACGTTCAGTTGACCACCAGCGTGCACACGTGAGGAGGACGGCCGTGGCTGAGCATCGGGTGGCAGGGAAGACGCACCGCATTCATCGCCGGGAACTGCTGGCTGGCGGCGCCCTCCTGGGGACCGGAGCACTGCTGGCCAGCCAGATCAGGCTCGGTGAGGTGTTGGGGTTGATCCGGCGGGCGGAAGCCCGGGAACTGCCCGCCGGCGACTATGACCTGGCAAATCCCGAAAACATCCTCTATTCAGTCTGCCAGCAGTGCAACACCCAGTGTGGGATCAAGGCCAAGCTGCGCGACGGCACTGTGGTGAAACTGGACGGCAACCCCTTCAACCCCTGGAATCTGGACCCGCATCTCCCGTACCGGACTTCACCCTTTGCCACAGCGACGGTGGACGGCCGCCTCTGTCCCAAGGGGCAGGCCAGCATCCAGACGGCCTACGACCCCTATCGCATCGTTAAGGTGTTGAAACGGGCTGGGAAGCGGGGCGAGAACAAGTGGATGACCATCCCTTTCGAGCAGGCCGTCGCTGAGATCGTCGAAGGCGGCTACCTCTTCCGTCACGTCCCTGGCGAGGAGAACCGGCGGGTGGAGGGGCTCAAGGAGATGTGGGCTCTCCGCGATCCGAAGCTGGCTGCGGCCATGGCCGGCGATGTGGCGGCGATTCGGGCCCGGAGGACCCCGGCGGAGAAACGGCAGGCCGTCGAGGAGTTCAAGGTCAGGTACAAAGATCACCTCAACGTGCTCATCGACCCTGACCACCCCGATCTGGGCCCGAAGAACAATCAGCTCCTCTTCCTCTGGGGGCGCCTGAAGGCAGGTCGCGGCGAACTTATCCGCCGCTTCACGGTTGATGCCTTCGGTTCCGTCAACGCCCACGGGCACACCACCGTCTGCCAGGGATCTCTCTACTTCACCGGCAAGGCCATGAGCGAACAATACCGGGACGGGAAGTGGACCGGTGGCCGTAAGTTCTTCTGGCAGGCGGATCAGGAGTCGGCCGAGTTCATCATCTTCGTCGGGGTGAACCCCTTTGAGGCGAGCCAGGGCCCCACCAACCGGGCCCAGCGGATCGCCCACCGCGCCAGGGAGGGCCGCCTCAAGTACGTGGTCGTCGACCCCATCTTGAGCCGGACTGCGGGGACCCTGGCCTGGAAGTGGCTGCCCAACATTCCCGGCACCGAGGCCGCCGTGGCCCTGGCCCTGGTGCGCTGGATCATCGACAACCGCCGCTACGATGAACGCTACCTGCGAAATGCCAACAGGGCGGCGGCTGCAGCCGACGGCGAGCCCACCTGGACCAACGCCACCTGGCTGGTGAAGGTGGACAAGGATGGCGTGCCCGGGAAGTTCCTCCGGGCTTCCGAGGCCGGGATTGCCCCTAAGGAGGTCCGGCCCCGCAGTGACGGCAGGGGCACGTACGAGTTCGACCCCTTCGTGGTCTCCCTGGGCGGGCGCCTCCTCCCGTTCGACCCCTACGACACAGGTACTCCAGTCGAGGGCGACCTGGAGGTCAGCACCGAGGTCGCCGGCATTAAGGTCAAGAGCGCTTTCCAGGTTCTCGCCGACCAGGCCCGGGCGCGCACCATGGCGCAGTGGGCGAGACTGTCAGGGTTGCCGCTCAAGGATCTGGTGGAGGTCGCCCGCGAGTTCACCAGCCACGGCAAGAAGGCGGCCGTGGACATCCACCGGGGCGTCTCCCAGCACACCAACGGTCTGTACAACTGCACTGCGTGGTATGCCCTTCCCTTGCTAATGGGGAGCTTCGACTGGAAGGGCGGCATGGTGGCCGGAGCAACCTACGACCACACCGGCGGCAAGCCGGGTCAGCCGTTCCCGCTGGGACGACTTCATCCCGGGAAGACCACGGCCTTCGGGATCAGCATCATCCGCCACGACGTCAACTACGAGGACACCACGCTCTTCAACGGATACCCGGCGAAAAGACAGTGGTATCCCCTGGCCAGCGACATCTACCAGGAAGCCATCCCCTCCGCCGGGGACGCGTACCCCTATCCCATCAAGGCCCTGTTCATCTACATGGGCACGCCGGTCTACTCGCTGCCCGCCGGTCACACCAACATCGCCATCCTGGCCGACCCGGCAAAGATCCCGCTGGTGGTGGCCAGCGACATCATAATCGGCGAGACCTCCATGTACGCCGACTACATCTTTCCGGACTGCACCTACCTGGAGCGGTGGGAGTTCGCCGGGACGCAGTTCTCCGTGCCCTGGAAGGTACAGCCCATTCGCCAGCCGGTCATCGCCCCCTTGACCGAGACCGTGCGGGTCTTCGGCCAGGAGATGCCCTGTGACCTGGAGGCAATGCTCCTTGCCCTGGCGGAGAAGCTGGGCCTGCCCGGCTTCGGCAAGGACGGCTTCGGCCCCGGGCAGGACTTCCGACGGGGCGAGGACCTCTACCTGCGCATGGTGGCCAACGTGGCCGCCGGGGAGCGGGCGGACGGCTCCGACGCCGTACCCGACGCCGACGACCGGGAGGTGGAGCTTTTCATCAGATCCCGGCGGCATTTGCCCCCGGTCGTCTTCGACCCCGATCGCTGGGCGGGCGTGGTGGGCCCCCGCTGGTGGCGGAAGGTCGTCTACGTCCTCAACCGGGGCGGTCGGTTCGAGGATTACGAGCGGGCCTACGACGGTGAGCAGCTCCGCAACAAGTACGGGACGCTGATCAACCTCTACCAGGAGAAAACGGCTACCACCAGGAGCGCCATCACCGGGAAGCCCTTCGCCGGAGTGGCCAACTACACTCCGGCCCCCCGCGACCTGCTTGACCGGCCGGTGACGGATGCGGGGTACGACTTCCGACTCCTCACCCACCGCGTGGTGTTCCACACCAAGAGCCGCACCATCAGCAACTACTGGCTGCTGAACATCCTTCCGGAGGGTGAGTTCCTGATGAGCAGCCGGGACGCCAAACGGTTAGGGCTCAAGAGCGGGGACCGTGTGCGGGTGGTCTCTGCGACTAACCCGGAAGGGGTGTGGGACCTGGGGCACGGCCGCAAGAAGCCCATGGTCGGAACGGTGAAGGTCATCGAGGGGATCCGCCCCGGCGTGGTGAGCTTCTCCCTGGGTCACGGCCACTGGGCCTACGGCAGCCAGGATGTGGTGATCGACGGACGCCGCATCAGGGGGGATCCGCGGCGGGCCAAGGGGCTGCACGGCAACGCCGCCATGCGCACGGATCCCTCCCTGCCCAACACCTGCCTGGCGGATCCCGTGGGGGCCAGTGCGGTATTCTTTGACACCCAGGTGCGGTTGATCAAGATCTGAAGAGCCTGCGGATCGAAGGCTCGAGCACCCGGGGCCGGCCTTAACAAAACCTTACCCCCTGCTTAATGTGCCGTTTACATCTCTACCACACCTGGAAACTTACTCTGGTCCGCGGAGGCGATTGGGAGTTCACCTTCGCGAGGAGGGAGGTGCCGCCCCGTGAGTTACGCGTTTCTTATTCCGCTGCTGCTCGGGTTCGCCCTGGGAGGCGCCAGCGCCTTTACCGCGGCGTACTCTCACTGGTGGGGTGACCGGGGCGGGCAGGCGGCAACCATGATCTTGAGGAACGCGCTGGGGATCCCGCTGTGGGTTGTTGGGTACATCCTGGCCTGGCGGGACCCGGCGCCGTTCCTGTTCGTCCCTGTGGGAGCAGCCCGGACCCTGGCATGGCTGCTTGTCGCCGCTGGCACGGTGCCCGTGATCTGGGGCCACCTGCAGCTGGGCCTGCGCACCCACATGCCGTCGGTGCGCGATTCGCTGGTGCGCACCGGGCTGTACGCCCGCATGCGTCACCCCATCTACGCCGGCGTCGTCCTGGTCTTCGGCGGACTGGCGGTGCTGCGTCCGACGGCACCGGTGCTCGTGGCGTCTTGTGTCGGGATCGGCTGGGCCCTCGTCCAGGCCCGCCTGGAAGAACTGGACCTGGTAAAACGGCTGCCGGCGTACCGCGAGTACATGCGGCAGGTGCCCCGCTTCTTCCCTCGCTTCAGATGAAGCGTTCTGTCTGCGCGGTGGGAAGCCTCTGCCGCACGCTCCGGACCTTCGCAGCCGTGATACAGGTACTGCTGGCGTGGCAGCGGGTGGAGGCAGCAGTCCTGCCGACCGTCGACGGCCGCATCGCGGAAGGAGAATATGCCAGCCATTACCTGGCCCCGGGTATCGGCATGGAGGTGCACTGGACCGTCGAGGGCGACTTCATCTCCTTCGGCCTCCGGGCTCCTGCTCGGGGCTGGGTGGCCATCGGGTGGGATCCCACCGGGCCGATCATGGAAGGGGAGGACATCATCCTCGGATACATCCGCGGCAAAGAGTTGTTCCTGCAAGACTACTACGCCAGCAGTTCGGTGACACACGCCAACGACGTGAGCCTGGGCGGTCGGGATGACGTGCTGGAGTCTTCGGGGTCGGAAGACGAGCGGTACACGACCATCGAGTTCCGCCGTCGCCTGGACACCGGAGATCGGTTCGACAGGCCCATCACGCCCGGACCCCACACCGTACAGCTCGCCTACGCGCCCGGCGATGACTTCGTCACCTACCATGGGGAGAAACGGACCGTCGTCACCATCGACTTCTTCGCCGGCGGCGCGCAGGAGGCCGGACTCTTCGCCCGGCCGCGGTCACTGGGCGGCGGCCGCGGTCCCCTGGTGCCCTGGCTGCGGACCCTGGCCGCCGGCGCCATCGCCATCATCAGCGTCACCGTGGCCTACCTCCTCTGGCCGCGGCCGATGCGCGGAGGCTGAGCGCCATGCAGCCGATGCCGGGTGAGACCGGTCGGGTCGCCTGGCACGTGATCACCGCGGAACTGCATACCGGGATGCTCACGCTGGCTTTCGCCAGCCTCGCCATCCGTATGGCGGGTGTGTGGGTGCGGGCGGAGAACGGGCTATGGCGGGGGCTGGTCCGGCTGGCCGAGCCCACGGCGTTCCTGGCCGCTGCCGCCGGCTTGCTGGCCCTGATAGCCAGCATCGTCACCGGGATGCTCTACACCTGGCCGGCGGAGGTCTTGCTGACGTCTTCGATTGTGCTCAACAAGATGGCGCTGACGGTCTTCTCCGCGACATTCTGGATTCTCGCCGTGCTGGTCCGTGCCGTGTACGGACCGCGGCTGTGGGGCCGGGCCCGGCTGCGGGGGCTCTACTTCGCGCTGGGCGCCGGCGGCTTCCTCAGCCTGATGCTGGTTGAGTCGACCGGCGGGCACCTGGCGGGGAAGCGCAGCATGCTGGATGGGATCCTGCATGGCCTCGGCATCAACACGCACATCCTCTTTGCTCTCTCCCCTCCTGCCGCCTATCTCATCGTAGTTCTTGCCCTGCTCCTTGTCGTCGCGGCGGGAGTGCGGCGGGCCCTCTGGCGCCGCGGTCTGGTGCGGCGCGTTGAGCCGCTGGAGGAGACCACAGCGTGAGGATGCCCTGCGTGGGGTGATTCTGGTGCCACTGGGGGAGAGGTGATGGTGAACACGGCTGTTGGGCTGGCGGAGGAGCACATCGCCGACGCCGCCCGGGCGCTGCTGGATCGCGGACAGTTCAGGCTCCAGCACCGGCCCGGGCTCGCCTGCCGCGTCCGCCTGGCATCCTTCACCGGCCGCGTGGACCCGGCGCACCGGCCGGACGGGCTGACCATCACCCTGGGGCACATGCTCCACTTCATCCAGGAGCGCCTGGCCGCATACCGCTCCGTGCTGCACAGCGCTCATTTCGGCGCCCACTGCTCGACCTCCTCAAACTGATGGAGAAGCTGGAGGTCGAGCTGGCCTTCGGTGGGTAGCGGGCCGGGCCGCGGCGTGGCTATCGTCGTGGCCGGAGTCGTCCTGCTGCTTGTGGCGGTGCGTATGGCTCCCGCCTTCTTCAACGAGCGGCCGGCGGGCGAGATCGGGCACGCCCACGGTCTTGCCGTCGACCCGACGGTTCGAGACGTACTCTGGATTGGCGGACACAGCGGTCTGGTCAAGGTGACGGCGGGCAGAGTCTGGCGGCAGATCGGTCGTCAGCGATACGACATGATGGGGTTCGTGATGTCACCCGCCGGCGGGGGCACCATGTTCACCAGCGGCCATCCCGGTCCACACGACCGCAGGCCTGACCCTCTGGGTGTGGAGGTCAGCAGGGACCGCGGGCGGACCTGGCGCTCCCTGGCGCTGGCGGGCCAGGCCGACTTCCACGCCCTGGCCGTCAGCACCGCCAACCCACAGGTCCTCTACGCGTGGAACGTCTTTGGGCGCGAGGGCCTCTACCGCAGCCGTGACGGGGGTCGGAGCTGGACGTCGCTAGGGGCCCAAGGACTGGGGCAGGTCTTCGCCCTTGCCGCCCACCCGCAGCGCCCCGAGGTCGTGCTCGCAGGTACCGCCGGCGGCCTGCTGGTCAGTGAGAACGCGGGAGAGATCTGGACAACGCGGGCGGGCCTGGGGAAGGTCACCATTACCGCAGTGGCCACCCATCCCCGGGACCCTCGCGTCATCTACGCCTACGGCGTGCCGCCCGGGCCGGGGCTCGTCCGTAGCTTTGATGGAGGCGTGACCTGGACCAGCCAGGGGTTCTTTCTTGGCTCGGCAGACGCCGTGGAAGCCATGGCGGTTGACCCGGAGGATGCCGACGTCCTCTACCTGGCCACCTTCAACGGTGACCTTTACCGTTCGCCAGACGGTGGCCGGAGCCGGGAACAGTGGCTGGTCCGCGGCAAGATTCTCTATGAGCGTTGAGCATCCCGGCTGCCCTTAAAACAACCTTAAAGGCCTCTTAGACTGGCGTTAACCATTACTGCGGGCCGGTCCCTACGCTTGTCTTGGAGTCACCCGGCGCGGACTCCACGCCGGCATCACCCGCCTGCTGCGTATTGGTGATGTGGCCATAGCTGCCGGCGCGGGCCGGCCAGCCCTGCTGCAGGGGCTGGTCGATCAGCTGGCCCTATTCTGCTGGGTTAGTGGTCGCCCAAAGCGGACGGATCATCTGGAGCCGCGCGCCGGTAGCGGTGCAGGACGTGCTCGTCAAGGGCCTGCAGTCGTCTCCCATCCCCGCGCCACCCCAACTCTCCGGTCTGCGGTGGGTGGGGGATGTCCCCCTGGTGATGTACGTGGGGCGATTGGAGACGGCAGCCCCAGGGGCCGACGCGGCCATCGCCGCGGCCATCGATCTGCGGGGGAGCCAGCTTGCGGGTGCGGTGGGCACGCTGGCGCCGGTGACCACCTGGCACGTCGGGGTCGTCAACAGGGCCGGGTGGGTATGGTCGGCCCGCCTCAGTTGCTGTTCACCAGACGCGAGCACCCGGAATTCTTGGCCTCCCTCATCCGCACAGGGCGCCCCCGCGTTGCCTGGACCGTGGAGGGCGAGATTGCCGCCATCCCCCACGTCATGGCGTTCGCGCCGCTCCCTGGGGCGTCGCCTATGGCCAGGCGGAGCCGGTGGTGATGGAACCCATCGTGCGGTTGCCGGCTGCTGCTGACGGTGTGGAGCCTGGCCGTGGTCGTGGCTCTCCTGTACGCCTGGCGCGACACGCGCGCCGTGATCGCCCCCCTCAAGGACCTAACCGTGGCCGCGGCCCGAATTGCCGACGGCGACCTGGGGGCACCGATCACCACCGTTCGTAGCGACGAGGTGGGCGCGCTCGCGCGGTCGTTGTGACCAACCCACCCCCAGGCCGAGGTGCAGATCATCCGGATCGTCCAGGAATCCCTAACGAACGTGCGGAAACACGCCCAGGCCCGCAGGGTCCGGGTCTCGGTGGCGCAGGAAGGCGGCGCGCTCCTTATTCAGATCGCCGAGGAAGGGAGGACGGGGAAGTGACCAGGCGCATCCGGCTGTTGCTGGTTGATGACCATGCGCTGTTCCGCAAGGGGATAGCTCGGCTTCTGGCGTCGCGGGCCGACATGGAGGTAGTTGGCGAAGCGGCCGACGGGGAGGAGGCCATGGCGCAGGCGCTGGCGACGAAGCCTGACGTGGTGGTGATGGACATCTACATCAGCACAGACACAGTACGGAACCATATCCGGAGCGTCCTGGAGAAGCTCAACCTGCGGAACCGGCTGGAGGCAGCCGCCTACGCCGCCAGGATCGGGCTCATTGACGCCGGGCATCCCGGGGAGAACCGCGGCGTGCGTTGATCCGGTCAGGCGAGGTGCGACCAGTGCATGCATCGCTTATGCCACGGCCTCTTCTTGCCCGATTCCTGTGGGGGCGGAGCCGCTCCAGGCGGGGCGGCTCCGGTCCCACCGTCCGGCCGGCCCGTCCGGATCGTCGGCCGGGTGCGACTCATTGACTTCGTCACGGCGGTCACCGGGGCGGTGGTGTGAGCGGTGTTGGGTGGTGTACGTGGTGTTGACCCCGAGCGGTCAGTGATGCTACATTACCTCCCGGACATGCAGACTGCAGGGTATCACTCACTGCGTTTTCTCCCTCGCGCCCGGAATTGCATCTGTTCAGGGCGGAGACGCCGGTCCGGCTAACTGCGCGGCTGGCCCTCCGCCTTTCCTGGTCTAAAGCCTAAACTGAGCAATTCTTAAGCCGGAATCCTTGCAGTGTGATCGGTGGCACCGGCACTGCCGCCCACTGCAGGGGGATCAGGGAGGAAGCGACCATGGGAAACCTGGTTTTTCCCCCAGACCGCCATCCAGCGGACACTGCGCAGGTTCAGGGGGGTGACAAACCTGTGGAGCCCTGCGGTCCTCACTGCTGCACCGCGAGATACGTCGCCGGCAGCCAAGGGGCGCGCGTCCGCAGGCGCGAGTTCCTGATCAGGATGGGCCAGCTGGGGCTGGCCACGCTGGCCCTCTCATCTTCCTTTCAGACGGCGGCCGCACAGGGGCGGCGGAAGGTGAAGCTGGGGTTCTGCAGTCAGGTCCTCTGCATCATCCCCTACGAGCTGGCACGAGCGCAAGGCTACTACGCCGACGAAGGCCTTGAGGTCGAACTGGTCTACTTCCG
The DNA here is from genome assembly GCA_031459715.1 of Armatimonadota bacterium. NCBI lineage: Bacteria > Bacillati > Candidatus Sysuimicrobiota > Candidatus Sysuimicrobiia > Candidatus Sysuimicrobiales > Candidatus Humicultoraceae > Candidatus Humicultor > Candidatus Humicultor tengchongensis. The sequence goes on from JAVKIA010000021.1 coordinate 34,695, forward strand.
TGGAGGGACCGCGGCGATGCAGGCCCTGGTGGGCGGTGCCGTGGACTATGTGGCCACCTCCTACGATGTCGCAGTGGCAGCCTTTGGCCGCGGGGCAAACATCGTCAGCTTCTTCTCTACCGGACGACTGCCCTTCTTTGCGCTGGCCGTCGCCCCCAGGGTTGCCAGCGAGCTTCGCCGCCTTGCCGACCTGCGGGGACGCGTCATCGGCGTCTCCGCGCTGGGCAACGCGGACCATCAACTCTCGGTCTACCTCCTGACACGGGCGGGGGTGAGCCGGGACGCTGTCCGTTACGCCATTGTGGGCCCGAACCTCTATGATGCGCTGAGGGTCGGCCACGTGGATGCCGGGATGGTGCAGGAGCCCGCCGCTACCCTTATCGAGCGGGCGGGAGGCAAGGTCCTGGTCAATCTGATGGAACCCCAGCAGGCCCGACGGTACCTGGGCGGGCTCTATGCCCACATGGGCGTCTCGCTGCGCCGGGAGGAGTGGGAGCAACGCCGTCAGGAGATGCGGTCTCTGGCCCGGGCGCTCAGGCGTGCGCTGCGGCTCATCCGGTACGGGACGCCACGGCTCTTGGTCGACGCCCTGCCTGCCGAACTCATCGCCGGCGGCGATCGGGCGCTTCTGGAACAGGTCCTGGGCCGTCGCCGACGAGCGCTCTACACCGAAGACGGCCGCATCGACCCGGACGCCGTCCGCCGGGTGGTCGAGGTGGCACGCCGCACAGGGGCCCTGACAGACGAGGTAGACGTCAACCGTCTGGTCAGCAACGCCATTGTGGATAGCCTGTGAACGCGCTGGAGATCCGTGACCTTGCGGTGCGGTTTGGGAGCAGACAGGTCCTGCACCGGGTCTTTCTGGAGGTACCGGCCGGCAGGTTCGTCAGCCTTATCGGCCCATCAGGTTGCGGCAAGACGACTCTGCTCCGGACCGTCGCCGGATTGGTTCGCCCCACCGCAGGCACGCTGCGCCTGCTGGGCCGGTCTGTGGAGGGCTGTTCGCGCGAAGTGGGAATTCTGTTCCAGGAAGACGCCCTTCTGCCGTGGAGGACAGCGCGCGAGAACGTGGCGCTCGGCCTGCGCTTCCGCGGCATCTCCCCTGCCGACGCGCTCCGCGAGGCCGATGCCTGGCTGGAGCGCGTGGGACTGGGAGGCTTTGGTGCCTACTTCCCGTATGCCCTCTCGGGGGGTATGAAGAAGCGCGTCGCCCTGGCCCAGGTCCTGGCCACACACCCGCGCCTGCTCCTGATGGACGAGCCCTTTGCCAGTCTGGACGCCATCGTGCGGAGTCTCCTTCAGGCTGACTTCCTGTCCCTGGTGCGGGAGGCCGGCGTCACCGTACTCTTGGTCACGCACGATCTCGAGGAAGCCCTCCTCCTCTCCGAGAGCGTGGCCCTCATGTCCGCTGGCCCGGCGGCCCGCATCACGCAGGTCTATGCAGTGCCTTTCCCCTATCCCCGGGACCTCATCGGCCTCCGGGTCAACCCCACCTTCGGCCAACTCCTGCAGCAGATCTGGGCAGACCTGCAGCGTGAAGTGGCCCGGATGGGATGGGGGGTGACGGCATGAGGCGCGCTGGCGCTCTGGTCGCCCTGTTGGCCCTCTGGGAGGCGGCGACACGCCTGGGCGCGGTGAGCCCGCTGCTGGCGCCTCCTCCTACCCGCGTGGCCACAGTGCTCCTGGGCCTGATGGCCAGCGGCAGGCTGTGGCCCCACTTCGCCGTCACCATGCTGGAGGCTGGCGGCGGGTTGATCCTGGGCGTGGGTGTGGGCGCGGTCTTGGGGCTGGCCGCCGCCCTGCTCCCCCCGCTGGCGGATCTGTTGCAGCCGGCTATGACGCTCCTTAACGCCGTACCCAGGGTGATCCTGGCCCCACTGTTCGTGATCTGGCTGGGGATCGGTCTCGCGTCCAAGGTCGCCCTTAGCTTCCTGCTGGTGGCGGTCACCGCGTTCTTCGCGGTGTACTCCGGCATCCGCGAGGTGGATGCGCGCCTGGTGGATCGGGTGCGCACCCTCGGGGGAAACGGCCTCCATCTCCTGTGCGAGGTCTACCTTCCGTCGGTGGCCGCCTGGTTCCTGGGCAGCCTCAAAGTCGCGGTGGGGTTTGCCTTTACCGGCGCCGTTGTGGGCGAATTCGTTGCCAGCAGCCGGGGGCTGGGTTACCTGCTCTCCTTCGCCCAGAGCACTTACAACGCCGCGCTCACCATCGCCCTCATAGCGCTCGTGGTCGTAGTGACCTTCTCGATCTTTGTGGCGTTCGAACGCCTGGAGCGGTGGGTGTTCCGCTGGAAGCGTGGGCACCCGGTCGCAGAGCCGCTCCGTGCTCTGCCCGACCGGCAGGCGTCCGCAGGCCTCGCCGGCATCGGGGAGGAGGGTGTACAGCCCTCCGGTCCTCCTGTGAACTAGTCCACCGCGCAAGCCGAGGATGCCCGGAACGCTCACGGGCGACTACTGGCAGGGGGTCTCTTTGTAGCCGCACAATAGCCCAACGCGGCCATGGCGCCGCCGCGCGCCATCCGCTATCCCTCCTGGTGAGGATCGGCGCGAGGCGTCGTGGTGGAGATCTCGCCGCGGTCCGTCCGCGTGGTCATCCTGTACCGCACAGCCCTCTTCGGGGAAGGGCTCGCTACCCCAACGCCCTGCCGATCCGCGTGAACCCGCGCCGGAACGTCCTGGACCTGTACTCGCGTATCAGCATGACCGCCAATGTCGAGCGCCTGATCTCCCTCCTCGTGGTGCAGGCTTACGGCCTGCCGCTGGGGCTCCGCCTCGGTGGCGCGGGCCTCGTGTGGTCGGGACCGATCCACGCCCCCCGGGCGGCCGAGGAGCCGGCACCGGTGGTCCGCCAGTTCAGGGTTGCCATGATCATGCTGGGGGAAGGCGACCTCGAACAACACCGCTGGCTCCCCGGGACGATCGTGGTGAACCGGGGGGACACGGTCATCCTGCGCGTCACGAACGCTGACCAGGATGCAAGTCATGGATTCGCCATCGGGGGCTACGACATCTTCGAGCCAACCATCCCCCGGGCGGACAGAAGACGTACCGCTTCGAGGCGAAGACGCCGGGGATCTTCCTGTTCTCCTGCGCGCTCCCAGGGTGCGCCGAGGACCACGCCGAGCAGGTAGGGCAGCTGGTGGCCCTGGGGGTACCGTAGGAGGCCGGGACGGCTGAGGAACGGTGGACTTTTCCCGACGGGGCTTCCTGAGGCTCGCGGCCGCGGCTGCCTGCGCGCTGGCGGGGTCGCTGGGGGGGCGCTGCGCTGGCCGGGCCGGTACGGCCGCCGCGCTGTGCCTGCCTACATCGCCGACGCTTCCACCACCGGCCACCTGGTCCACCTGGACGGGCTGCCCATGGCCCGAGGCCCGGTGCCGGCCTACGTGTCGCCGCCCCCTCCATCGCCCACCGCATCTTGGACCGGGCGGCCTTCGTCACCGCCGTGGTGGCTAGCGTCTTCGTGACGCGGCGCATCCTGGCCATCATCCATCTCATGCGACAGGCCAGCGCCCGCATCGCCGGCGGCCAGTACAGCGAGCGCGTCCCTATCACCTCGGGCGATGAACTGGGCCAGCTGGCGACGCAGTTCAACCGGATGGCGGAGACTCTGGAGCGGGTAGAACAGGCCCGCCGCGACCTGATCGCCGACATTGCCCACGAACTGCGGACGCCCCTGGCCAGCATCGCCGGATACCTGGAGGCGATGATGGACGGCGTCATCTGCCCGGAGCCTGAAACGCTGAACCGCGTCCGCCGGGATGCCGCCCGCCTGCAGCGCCTGGTGGACGACCTGCAGGAGCTCTCGCGCGTCGAAGCGCGTCAGTTGCCGCTGCAGCCGCGGCCCATCGACGTCCGCGAGCTCGTCGAGACGACCGCAGGGCGGATCCGTCCCCAGTTTGACGCCAAGGGGGTCGAGCTGCGGATCGCCACTGCCGCCGGGCTGCCGCGAGCCGTGGCCGACCCGGACCGGAGGGTGCAGGTGCTGACCAACCTCCTGGGAAATGCCCTGCAGTATACACCCACGGGCGGCAGGGTGGAGGTCCGAGCAGGTCCGGCACACGGCATGGTGACCATCGCCGTCGCGGACACCGGGATCGGGATCGCTCAGGAGCACCTCCCGCATGTGTTCGACCGATTCTACCGGGCGGACAGGTCCCGCACCCGCGCCAGTGGAGGCAGCGGCATCGGGCTGACCATCGTCAAGCACCTGGTGGTCTACCAGAGGCCGAAGGCGGGCGCCACGGCCATGGACCTGCACGACTGGTCACGGGAACGGTCGTACTTCCTGGGGTTGGAGCCGAAGGTCGAAGGCAGCGTCACCGACGTGGAACGGAAGGGCAAAGACCCGGTTATGATCATGCTCGCAGCGGGGAAGAGCGCCACCATCAAGTTCATCCCGAAGAAGACCGGCACATTCGAGATCGGCTGCTTCATGCCGGGGCACTACGAAGCGGGAATGAAAGCGGCCCTGGGCGTCCGCTGATCCTGATTTTCACGTCTTCTTCACACTGTTTCCATGGCTGGTTCGCAGAGGTGCGGTACCGTTGTCGCAGAGACTCTTTGAGAAAGGGGCGTGAGCAGGATGATGGGCGGTTTCGGCGCGATGGGTGGCGGGGCGATTGTATTCCTGGTGCTGCTGGGCCTCCTGGTCTGGGCGGTTGTCAGCGGCATCCGGAGGGTGGGACCGGCGTCCTCCCCGGCATCAGACGCACGGGCCCTGTTGAACGAGCGGCTGGCCCGAGGGGAGATTTCCGTTGAAGAGTACCGGAAGCTGCGCGAGGTCCTGCAGTAGCCACGAGGGACGAGCCATGAGCTTTGGCGGGATGCTGCTGTGGACGGCTCTGTTCTGGGTGGGCGTGACTGCCCTGGTCCTCTGGGTGGTGGGCCTGCTGTTCCCGCGGGTACCATAGGTGATGACAATCAGAGATCCGCTGGCCATGCCTCCGCCTTAAGAGAACCTTAACCTGCCCATAACCTGTGATTAACCACGCCTCGTGTCTTGCTTGTTAGGTTGGGGGCGGAGGTGAGGGCCATGACGGGTGCTGGATGGGTTGCGCTGGTGATTGTGGGAGTCCTGGCAGGTCTTCTGGCCAGCTATTACCGGCTCGGCGGCCGGACCATGCCCGCCGGCTGGCTTGGGGGCGTCATCGCGGGGCTGGTTGGCGCGTACCTGGGCGGCGTGTGGATCGGAAAGTGGGGGTGGAGGCTCGGCGGGCTCAACGTCATCGGAAGCGCTCTCGGCGCGTTGGTGATCGCCTACATCGTGGAAGCGTTCGGGGCCAAAACAGCCGCTCCCGACATGCCGCACCACCCTGACATGAGGTAGTTTCAGCGGGCCCCGCAGATGTGGTGCCACGTTCCCCTGCTCCTCCCGGTGCTGGGGCTGGTTCTCTTCTTCGTCCTCCCGTTCCCTGTGGCCGCGCCGCTCTACACGGTTGTGGCCATCGCATCCTGGCTTCTGTACCGGCTGACCATGCAGGCCCTCCGCCTTCCCGTGAAGACGGGGTCGGAGGGCATGGCCGGCGGACTGGCTTACGTCGTTGACCCACTGTCCCCCGAGGGCGTCGTCCGGTACGGCGGGGAGCTCTGGCGGGCGGTGGGCGACGAGCGCATTGAGCGGGGGCAGGAGCAGCCCTGTGGTCCCCCCGGAGACCGGTCGAGATGGGGCGGTCAGGCTTCTCTGGCGGTCGTGCTCCTCTTCGCCGCCGCTTTGCTGGCCGCCCAGGTGGGGACAGAGCGGACTATCCGCCGCGAAATCGGCGTGGGCTCCACGCGGCTACAGGAGGTGAGTTATCAGTTGCGCCGGGCCGAGGCCGCCCGGCAGAGGATGGAACGGGAAGTGACGGTGCTGCGGGAAGAGGCGGCGGAGCTGGCCCATGCGGCGGCAGAGGGTGAGGAGGGCCTGCGCCGGCTGACCGGCGAGCTGCATCGGCTGAAGGCCCTCGCCGGCCTGACGCCGGTAAGCGGTCCGGGCATTGTCCTGGAGGTGCGCGACAGTCCCCGCAAGGCGGGGCCGGGCGAGGACCCGAACGATGTGTTGGTGCACTATACCGATCTGCGGGCAATCCTCAACGACCTGCTCGCTGCAGGCGCGGAGGCCATCGCCATAAACGGGGAACGGTTTGGCGCCACATCGGCCATCGTCTGCGTGGGGACCACTGTGCTGGTCAACGGCAAGCGCCTGGTTCCACCGTTCCGCATCGAGGCCATTGGGGATCCCGCCAGGCTGAAGGGCCATGTACTGCGACCTGAGGGTGCAGCAGGGTTCTTGCAGGCATTCGGATTCCCGGTGACGGTGGCGGTCAGCGCAAAGCTGACCCTGCCCGCCTATCGCGGCGCCTTGCCCCAAGGGCCCTCTCGCCTCCTCTTAAGCAAGTCTTAATGCCCGGATAAGGCGCGGTTAACATCTCCCGCTCCCGCCCGGTCTATGGTGAAGGCAACGTGTCGTGGGCACGTCCATCCCGGAATCTAAGGAGCGATGTCAGCGGCATGGACGACCATGAGGCGGCGGTTCAGCCCCGACTGCGGGCGGGTCCAGCGCCCCGACCGTCAAGAGTCGATGGCAGGATCCTTCGTGCGCTCCCGTTAGGTGTGCTGGGTGCTGTGGCCCTGGTCGGGTTCTACATTATCGTCGTATGGCTCGGCTCAAGGTCCTGGGCGCACGCTGTCCAGCTGCTCCTGGCCGACCGCTACTACGTCGTCGCTGTGGCCCTGGGCTTTGGCATCCAGATCGGCCTGTACGCCCACGTCCGCGGGCTGTTGCGGGATTCGGCCGGACTCAGGTCCTCCACGGCCATCGCCGCCGCGGGCACCGGGACATCGACGACCTCCATGGTCGCCTGCTGCCTGCACCACGTCGCCGACGTCCTGCCGGTGGTCGGCCTCACCGGCGCGGCGGTATTTCTCTCCGACTACAAGGTCCCGCTGATCATGGTTGGACTGGCTACCAACGGCATCGGTATCGGCCTGATGGGCCGGGTCATCCGCCACCACCGCCGCACCGGCGCAGCGACAGGCTTTCACACCACGAAGCCTGCGACGGAGAAGGCTGCCCACTGCCAGACGCCGGGATAGCGGCCTGAGGGCAGCACCAACGCGGCTATGGAGCTCCTCAGCGGTCCCGCATACGCCTATGGCCTGTGGGGCTTGGTTGTGTTCAATGTCCTCCTGTGCGCGGGGAGATCTGGTGACCGACGGCCTTTACCGGTACGTGCAGCACCCGCAGTACGGCGCCCTCTTCCTCTTCACGTTCGGGCTACTGGTGCAGTGGCCAACCATCGCCACGCTGCTCATGTGGCCCGTGCTGGTTGCCGCGTACCTCCGTCTGGCCAGGCGCGAGGAGGCTGAACTGCTGGCACGATTCGGCGAGCGCTATGCTGCCTACGCGGCAGTGACGCCGCGTCTCTTCCCCCGAATGAAACTACTTTGCGTCACGGCTCGTTCACCGGGAGAGAGAAGTGCCCTTAAGGAAAACTTAAAGTCCGTCTAATCTGTCCTTAACCATGCACCTTCAGCCTCCGACTAGGATGGAGCCGGACCCTGCAGGTTGGCTCCGGGAAGGAGATGAGGGCAATGAACCGCCCGATCAAGATCGGCGCCTTCCTGGGCTGGCTGATCACATGGGTGCCGGCGAGGGTGGCTCGCGCGGTGCACTGATGGCGAGGAGCGTGAGCGGTCTGCACAGTGGGAGGAGCGCGCTCCGCGGCAGGCCGCTGCGGAAATTCGAGGTCCTCCTGCGCAGGGAGCGGGCGGAGGTGCTGGACCTCCTGGCGGCCTGGCCGGGCACCGAGACTGATCCCGTCGGCTACGGGCACACCCACCCCGCTGAGGCGGCGAGCACGCTCTACGACCGTGAAGAAGCACTGAGCGTGAAGGCCTGGCTCCTGCACCGGCTGGCTGAGATCGATGCCGCCCTTCAGCGGATTCGGGAGGGCACCTACGGCCGCTGCGAGGTATGCGGTAATCCCATCGAACGCCGGCGACTGGAGGCACTGCCCACAGCGCGCCTGCGGGTGAAGTGTCAGGAGCGGTTGGAGCGGGAGGCGCAGCGCGGGAGGCCCCAGCGTGTATGAGCTGATGGTTGAGGAGAACAAGAGGAGGCGGGGGATGCTGGCCCGTCTGAGTATTGGACCGGAGCACGA